>CALMRD010000173.1 GCA_937871625.1 uncultured Bacteroidales bacterium
CAGCGAGCCTGTTCTCCAGTTTGGTATGAATGTCGAGCGTACCGTTGAGGAACCGTGATCCGGCGCAACCGGTACCGTACTTGTCCGTGGCAGCCTTGGCTGCCTCGATGACTTTGGGGTGGTTGGTGAGACCGAGGTAACTGTTTGAGCCGAACATCAGCACCTTCCGTCCGCGGATGATGACTTCGGTATCCTGTTCCGACTCGATTTCCCTGAAATAGGGATAGATTCCTGCCTCCATCACTTTCTGCGGGGCATCGTACTTTGACAGCTTTTCCTTAAGAAGGTTCACCTGGTTTCGTTTTGGTAAATTTTGCAGCCAAATGTATACATTAATGGATAATTTCAAAACAGTGCCCGGATTTACTGTAAATCTAAAATTAAAACAATCGCGGGCTGAGGTTCAGAAGCTGGCTCCTGTGCAATGAAACCTGCATGATCAGGAACTCACAACAAAATGAAGATCGTTCCGGGAAGAGAGTTTCACGGGATATCTGTTTTTCATCTGGCCAAAAAAGCCGATATCAACGGTTGGATCCGGTTATGTATAGGTTATCAGATTATAACAGCAACCAGTCAGATAAAATATTAGAAGTAAACTCTGATAGATCCCGGCATAAGTTTGATACTTCCCCTTTTCAGCCATTTATCAGCATCAATGCAGCTTCTAATAAACTCTTATTTCTTCAACAGGGGGTTATTTATCTCTTGGCCACTACCCTGATAGTCTCAGTAGTGAGGATCCCGGCCGTTACACCTGAGATTAAGAAATCCACAAAATTATATCTTGTAATCACCTGGCACGAACCATCAGTCGGGGTTGAAAGATTGGTTCTTCCAATAGGAACGATTCCCCAAAAGAGCCACCACTGCTTGCCTTTGGAGTAAGTATATTCATTTCCTCTTGTTTCCTCAAATGCACCCACGCTGGTTTTGGTCATCATACATGATGACAGTAATGCAGCAATGGAAACAACAGCAAAGAAAATAACAAGTTTGTGTCTGATGTTTTTCATAGTCTTAAGGGTTAAATTAAGTTTATAAAAAAAGGGGGTTCCTGTGGAGCGATATTCTTCATCAACCAGTAGCCTTATCAAAGCTACACAGTATTTAATTCAATGTCAATTTTATTTAAGTGGTTTTAAAAATCCGGAATTACAACGTAGGGCCGGAGGGTTATAAGCAAAATCTATTCTGACAACCATATACGAATCTCTTTTCCGGACTGTTATATATGCATAGTGTTTGATTCCCTTTTACTTTAACTGGACAAAGGATGATGGAGCATAGAAAGATCTGCGACACGGCACTAAGGATCATGGCATCATTGGTGCTGCTAATCCTTACGATGAGCCTGTCAGCCCAGACAGTAGTTTCAACGGATACGCTGCCGGAAAGCGGAGGAGACAGCGGAGTGTGCATCAGTAACACATCTCAATACAGAACATGCATTGACGGTAATGATATCGACGGAGCCATCTACTACTGGCGCCGGGTCCTGGCTGAATGTCCCGCGCTGTCTGAGGAACTCTACTCTGACGGGGAAGCACTTTACCTTGAGCTATTTGGCCGGACTGAAGACCTGGCATATATTGATTCGGTACTTATGCTTCTTACCCAGCGGACTTACTATTTCGAAGGCAGAGCGTCAAACGAACTTCACAAGGCCGAATTGCTGTTCGACCTGGCAGGAGACGATCCTCTTTACCTCGGATTATGCTACAATATCATTGCCGAGGCTTCCGATATGTTTCCCGGGGAGATGGGATGCAGCCATTTTGTGCTTCTGGGGACGGTAGCTGCCAGCCTCTGGGCTATGGATATGATCGGCGATGAGGAGCTGGCAGATGCCTTCGTCAAATCTATCGTCACGCTGGACAACCGGATAGTTAATAATATATGCAACCAGGGTTATGCCGGGGATCTGAATAACCTTGAAACATTCTTCCGTACTTGCGGGGCAATGCGATGCGATGATATAGAGAGTCTGTACGCTCAGAAGGTAAACGGCAACCCCAGGGACAAAGAGCTTATTGACAAGGTCTTTGGTATACTTGATGAGACTGGTTGCAGGGACGGAGATTTCTATTACAGCATAGCCCTCAAGCTCTTTGCAAATGACAGGTCTGCCGCCAATGCCGCCAGGCTGGCCGAGCTTAATGCCGACAGAAACAACCATGAGAGAGCCGTAGCCTATTTCACCGAGGCATATAACTGCGACACCACAGGTGCTGTCAGGTCAGAGGTGATACTGAGGGTGGCGGAGATGGAGCTGGCGCGGGGCAACAGGCAGGCGGCCCGGGACCGGGCTGAGCACGCTTTTCAGCTCAACAAAAGAAATGCCGGCGCACTGATGCTTCTCGCCGAATGCTATGCGGGTGCCGAGCTTGGAAACACATTTGACAATCACACTGCCTACTGGGTGGCGGTCGACTACCTTGAGGCTGCCATGAAGGTTGATCCCTCACTCAGGAAGGAGGTGGAGGGCAAGATCAGGGCTTACTCGCAGCTCTTCCCGACAAGGGAGGAGTGTTTCTACCGCCGGATCCTCGATGAGGGCATCGTCTTCAACGTCGGCGGCTGGATCAGCGAGGTGACCAGGGTCAGGTTCAGGAAAGAATAGGCTGGCAGGGCCATTCCCGGCACATTCCCGAAGGAATAATCTTCCTAAGGCGGAAATCGTTGTTTCCCTCATTGCATTCCAACGGCTTATCTGGTATTATCCGATGGTTTTTAAAGATGACAGGAATTCACCCGCGGTCATGACCGGAAGTTTACTCTCTTTAAAATCCTGTTGATTCCTTGTGATAATCAACTCCTGTTCGTTTGCTATGGCAGTATAATATTGAATGGCATCTTCAAAATCGTGAAAATCTGAATTCAGGGCCAGATCGGCAATTTTATCATCGAACGGCAGAACATTTACCAATACCTTAAACTTCCTCAATATTATCCGGACTTCGGCTGGCGGGAGATGTCTTGAGAGGATGTAATTTGTGTCAGCCAGGCAAAGCGCCGATATAGAGAGTCTAATTTCATTCTTGTCTGCAAGGGAAAACAGTCTTGCTGCTTCGCTGTAAAATGGCATTCTCTGAGCCAACAGATCAATTACTATGTTGGTATCAAGAAATACTCTTTTCATGAATACTTTCGATTAAGGTAATCAGAGCGCTCTTTCTTGTAATCAAAATCTTCAGGCACTCTGATGACACCGCTCAGGCTCTTCACCAGGGGGGTGATTTCAAGATCATCGGGCTCCTCTGTTGTTACAGAGTCGAGGTAAGATTCAATAAGCCTTGAAAGACTCGTCCTGTGATGCCTGGCATATCTTTTTGCCCGGCTTATCACACCTTCGTCAAGTTTTATTGTCAGTTTTGTGTCCATTTTTGCATTATATACGTACAAATATATCATAATACTACGTATAATACAAATATTTTCAGCAAAAAACTCGTATTATTCCTAAAATATATCTTTTCTACACTTTGATTGGTCAAAATCCCTGAATCAGCAACTTTATTTGTCCCCGACATATATTAATCAGATAATTAGGGATATAGGTTGATTCAATTTCCGGATAACAGTTGAATTCCTCTTTTCATTGTAAAAATTGAGTTCTTTTTGACGAAGATCCATATTACCTCCTTGAGCGGTTTGTGTCAGTCAATGGAGCACTCAAATATTTTGATCAATGGTTTCAGTAATCGCCTGAAAGTGCCACTAAATGGGCTTAAGGCTCTTGTGCCGGGAAGCCTTGTGATGTAACTTTGAACCGAAAGTCAAACCGAACAGCCATGAAGACACTCAAGTACTTTTCTTCAGGTTTCCGGGTCGCATCAGGGTACAGTGCAGCACTTGCGCTGAGGTTCCGGAATGCAACGAACGGGTTTGCCACTCGTGTAATTATACTTGGCATGATATTCCTTCTGGGATCCGCCGAGGTTCCCGGTGGAAGGGCTATGATGACAGAGGCGATGAGGTCACAGTCGGACAGATCATTCTTCTATTACCAGGTCAGGCATATGCCGTTCAGTGAGGATCTGCTTAAGGCTTGTCTTGAGTACGAAGGAATAAAGTACCAGGATATTGTACTGTTACAATCGAGGCTTGAAACGGGAAATTACACCTCTGATATCTTCCGGAACGGCAATAACCTGTTCGGGATGAAGTATCCGGGTCTGAGGCCAACGGTAGCAACAGGCATATACAGGGAGCATGCTCAATATGCCCACTGGTCTGATTCTGTTGTCGACTATGCGTTGTGGCAGAAATATTACCTTTCGCGAGGTTACAGGATTGGAAGTGAAATTGACAGTGAATTCTACCTGGTCTTCCTCAATTGTATCCCGTACGCCGAGGATCCCCGTTATGTCCCCAAGCTGGTGGCACTGTCTCAAAGGGATTTAACCTGATCCGGCACCATTGATGGGTCATTAGCAGCCGTGATTTATTGTAATGCCGGAAAGCTCTTCCAGTCCGGATTTTATAATCCGCAGTTAGCCGGAATCCGGCAGGTCAGTATTACCATCAAAAAACTTGACTTGTATAGTACATCTGTTGTAACTTAGCTATACATTTTTGAACCTATGGCGTAATTCACATGAAAAAGGCAATCATTCTTCTATGTCTTTTCATCCTGTTTGCCTTCGATGCACACGGCCAATGGTATGTCAATAAGTACGAGGTAACGGACATTGATTATCTCACTCAACAGCAGCTTGAAGAATCAATCAAGGACACACGTGGAAAATTGTACACTTCCCTCGCTTGTATTGGTATCGGAGGAGTTGTGGTTCTTATAGAGAGGTTGGTTCCTTACAAACTGGAGGATGATGATAATGTTACACTGGCTGAAGATCTTCTTGGAGAAGAGGCAATGCATAAGATTATCATTGCCGGTGGATTAGGAGTATCTATCGCGGGTACTGTTGCGAGTATTGCTTTTCTGGGCCGGCTTGTCACAATAAGATCAGTCCTCAACCGAAATTTTCCTGTCCCGGGTTCGCTGTGCCTGTCACCATCACTTATTATGGACAGAACATCTCATAACCTCTGCCCGGGAGTCACCTTGACTTTAAATTTCTAAACCTAAGCCCGGGCTATCTGCCGTTTCATCAGACTCTCTGCAGGTCCGAGTTATTCCCTCACTCTTCTTTCGGGATCAGATAACCTAATGGCATTACTCCGATCGGAGTTTCAGAATCCGGCATACCCAGTGCCACCTTCATTGATTCTTCCCTGATGGCACCGATCATGACAGTACCGATCCCCAGGGTATTGCACTGTAAGAATATATTCTGGCATACAGCTCCGCTCTCAATATAGACATACTGACTGGCTCTCGTTTTGTATTTATATTCTGTTCTGCTAAAATTTGCTGCGATAACTATACATGCGGGGCCGTTTTTAATTGCTGCCTGACCCAGTGCAGATTTTCTCACATCCTCTCTTTTATCGCCATCTGAAACTTTAGCAATTGTATGGTTCAGTGCGTTGTATTTATAGAGACCCGGATCGAGATTTTCAACATTTCCGACTGCTATGTAGAGTTCAATCGGGAAGAGGGCTCCTGCCGAGGGGGCCGTACGCAGGCCTCCAAGCCACTTTTCGCCAGTCCACCAGAATGGTATTGTATCGATTCTCAAGGAAACACCCTGGGCAGCCCAGAGTATCTGTGACAAATCTTCCAGTTTTATGGCATCCTGCAGGAACGTTCTTTCGGATCTTCTTGTCAACAGGGCCTTCTCAACAGAGGTCTTACTGTCGAAGGAGGGGGCAGGAAGCTGAATAGCCAGATTTTCCTGTATCACCGGATTCTCAATGGCCACTTCCTGTGATGTGGCGAACACGACAACTCCAAGGAAGGTCAATAGAGTTAATAGTCTTTTCATAACTGAGAGGTTTAAAGGGTTGATGTATTTGCGAAATATGATTTTCTGAATAGTTTGCTCGATAGTCACAGTTATAAAGTTATATCTTCCATAAGCATTTGTCAAGTTCGATATCCTTTTGGTGATAGGCTTTTCTCTGCGTCCTAAAATGTTTTCTCTGCGTTCCGGTCTGTTTGTATAAGATGAGATTACATCGTAATTTTGACCTTCGTCCATTTTTCATAAAGATCATCATAAGACCTTTACCACTATGAGTTCAGCAAGAAAAACACGCAAGTTTCCGTCCGGATGGATAATACTCATCCTCGTTATTGCACTTTTTATTGTCACCAATCCCTCTGAGCAGCAGTTTACTTCTTTCCTGAAGGATAGAATTCAGGAGCAGGTTGAGGGTGATGATACCCTGACAGGCGACCTTACCAGAATACTTGCTGGTCCGGCGGCCTCGCTGGCCGGAATGGGAGCCGTCAGGAAAGACTACTACCTGTTTTCAACATTTCAACTGGAACTGCCCGGGGAGGAATCACTTTACCTGGGAGCTCTGGATCATTTCTTCAAACTCAAATAATTTCATCGGAAATGGAATTTAATGAACTGATAAGGAGCCGTGAGAGCATACGCAGCTATGACCCTTCGAAGCCTGTTCCTGAGGAGACCCTGAGAAAAATCCTCGAAGCAGGGCGACTTGCCCTGTCGGCAGCCAACAGGCAGCCGTGGAAGTTCCTGGTGATCTCATCGCCCGGGATGCTTGCGAAGGTCAGGGGTTGTTACGGACGTGAATGGTTCCATGATGCCCCTCATGTAGTGGCGGTAGTCGGGCTAAAGGATCAGGCATGGGTCAGGAGCTTTGACGGCTACAATGCTGTGGAGACCGATGCTGCCATTGCCATGACACATATCATACTTGCTGCGGAAAACGAGGGTGTGGGCGCATGCTGGATTGCAAATTATGATCCCGCAAAGCTTAGGGAGGCACTTGGCCTCAGCGGGAATGAGGAGATATTCGGCATAACTCCCCTGGGCTATCCCCGCAAGGATTTCAGTAAGTCGGGAATCAAGAAGAGAAAACCCTTTAAGGAGGTTGTTGAAATTCTTTAATTCATACTCCGGTTAGGCTTTCTGAATGAAACATCGTTAGTTTTTCAGTATTAAATTCCATCCGGATCATGAGAAACACACTGTTACTGATTGCTTTCCTGGTCTGTCAAGCGGGTCACGGACAAAATTTGCCGTTACTGAAAATAAGCAGTGACAGGCATTATATTGTCACTGATCAGGATGAACCCTTTTTCTGGTTGGGTGGAACAGCATGGGAGCTGATACACCGCCTTGACAGGGAGGAGATTGACATATACCTGTCTGACAGGGCAGGGAAGGGATTCACAGTGATACAGACCGTAATCCTGGCTGAACTTGACGGACTCAACACCCCGAATGCCTACGGAGATAAACCGTTGATAAACAATGACCCTGAGCGCTTGAATGAAAAATACTTTGAACATGTTGATTATGTGCTGAAGAGGGCAGATGAACTGGGTTTATATATCGGGCTTCTTCCGT
>CALMRD010000174.1 GCA_937871625.1 uncultured Bacteroidales bacterium
GATCAACAGAGCGGCAGGTGAATGCCCGACATGCGGCAACGTTAATCCGGAGACGATCTTTGACATCCTTGAGACCAGAGTTGTCGATGAGTACGGAAGATTAACCGAACAGAGGAAGGTCTCTCCCCCGGAATGGGAGAAGGCCTTCCGTGAGACATCACCACCAATGCCGGTGCACGAGGAACATGAGACCCCGTATTCAGGCCTGCAGAGACCCGGATGGCTCAGACAGATCGCGCTCTTCCTGATGCGCGACCTGAAGAGCAAGCTTGCCAACAGGCAGTACATGCTGCTCACTCTGCTGGAGGGGCCTGTATTGGGACTCATCCTTTCATACATTATCAGGTATATTGCAGACCCCTCATCAAACAAGTATATATTCAGGGAAAACGAGAACATCCCCGTCTATATCTTTATGAGCATCATCGTGGCTCTTTTCCTCGGCCTGACCATCAGTGCCGAAGAGATATTCAGGGACAGAAAGATGCTCAGACGTGAGCATTTTCTACGTCTGAGCCGGAGCAGCTACCTCATGAGCAAGATAACGGTCCTTGCAACTATCTCGGCACTCCAGGCCTTCCTCTTCCTGGCTGTCGCCAACCCGATGCTCGGCATCAGGGGACTGTTTTTTCCCTACTGGCTCACCCTCTTCTCAACAGCACTGTGCGCAAACTTGATCGGGCTCAACATCTCCTCGGCTCTTAATTCGGCAATCTCAATCTACATAGTGATCCCACTGCTGATGATCCCGATGATGATACTGAGCGGTGCAATGTTCTCATTTGACAAGCTGAACAGAAACATAGCCCGTCCTGACAGGGTCCCGCTGATCGCAGAACTGATGCCCACCCGCTGGAGCTATGAAGCCCTGATGGTGAAACAGTTCACGGGTAATGAATACGGCAGGAGAGTCTATCCGCTCAAACAGCAGATGAGCCTCTCGGATTTCAATACCATCTACCGCATCCCCAGGATGCTTGATGCCCTCCACAAATCAATTGAAAACCTGAAGCAACAGGAGCACCCCGATCCGGAAAACAGTGAGCTGCGGTTGCTGAAGAATGAGATCGGGACAATATCCGCGTCAGGCATTGTCACCCCGTTCGGGGCAACAGACTCAATTACCCCGGGGCTCTTCACCGAAGAGCTGGGAAGCAGAATACGGGAATGGATAGAAAGCGCCGACAGGGAATACAGAAAAGTTAGCAACATTGCAGATATGGGCCTCGACAACTATGTGAGCTCCAACAGGAAGGCGCTTGATGTCCTGTACAACAACTATCACAATGACAAGCTTGAAGACATCGTAAGAAAAGTCTATGAGAGGAACAAGATGCTGGAGTTCCGTGACAGGCTCGTCCAGAACGCAGACCTCATCTACCTTGAGCCTGTGCCCTCAGGACCCCTGAGCATCCGGACTCATTTCATGGCACCGGTAAAGAATTTCCTCGGTACCAGGATTGATACCTTTATTTTTAATACTATGCTTGTGCTCTTTTCCGTTATCGTATTATACATTCTCCTATATTTTGAAGTGCTCAGACGGATAATCAGGTATTTTGAAAATCTCAGATTTCAAAAACAGGGGAGAACAGGATTGCAATGACCATTTTTCTTAAATTTGTACATTAACACAACCGCCTGATGACAGGAACAATCTCAAAACTGGCCGCAATCATCATGCTGACAGTGGTATACTCATGCGGGAACAGCAGCACGAGACAGGGCAACCTGGGCTTTCCCGTCGCCGATTCTATACCTGCCGGAGAGGCCGAAAAGCTTAGTGATGAGGCAATTGCAGATATAGTGCAGAACATCGCATCACCGGTTGAGATAGCAGCCATGATGCAGTCGATGCAGGTTCCCTTTTCTGCTGAGTATCTTACTCCCACACAGGGCGCCGACAGGCTCACCACAAACTTTCAGAAGGCAGTGATGCTTGGCATATACGGAGCCGACCTCGGTTATCTCAACATATATGAGAAGACCGGTACCTCCGTTGACCTGCTCTCAACCATCAAAAGACTGGCTGACGGTCTTCGCGTAGGACAGTTCCTTGATTTTGAAACCCTGAAGAGGCTTTCGGTAAGCAAGTCAAACCTTGACTCTCTCCTCTTCCTGTCGGTAAATTCATACAACAAGATAGATGAATTCCTGCGTGAAAATAACCGCGGATCTGTATCTGCCCTCATGATCGCCGGCGTTTGGATTGAAGGTCAGTACCTGGCTACACAGGTTGCCGCCACTCATCCTGACAGGGTGCTGAGAGACCGCATAGGTGAACAGAAGATCATTCTGGGTGACATGCTCATGCTTCTTCGGCCCTACCGTGACAGCAGTGATGATTATTCTTCGCTATACAGCATGATGGAAGAGATCAGCAGTGCATACCACGATGTACGAATTACCTATAAGCTGGGAGAACCGGAAACAGTGGAAGAGGACGGGCGGCTGGTGATGATACAGCATGAGGAGAGCCTCGTTGAGATGACTGATGACCAGCTTGAGGTGATTGCCGGTATTTCTGAAAAGGTGAGAAACAAATTAATATCAGGAGGATAAAATGAAATATACGTTTGCCATTATTTCTGCCGCTCTGCTCCTCCTGTCGGCCCTGGCATCAGGCCAGGCTGCCCCCGATGAGCTCGTAAGCAGGTGTGTCCTCGGCGCCGGAGACAACACCACATACCTGAAGGACTTCCGGGTACAGCTGCCGGAGACAGCCTCCGGTGCTGCAACGCCGGTCTATAAGGCAAACATGTACCTGATGAAGAACATGAAATACAGGTTCTCCGTCTGTGATGCCCCCGAATCGACGGGAGAGCTTGTCGTTGCCATCTATGACCAGGGTAAGGAGCTCATCTCTTCATACAACCAGGGTTCCGGGAAGAGATACCCCTCCATTGACTTCTTCTGCAACAAGACCGGACTCTATACCCTCTGGTATAGTTTCCGTGACGGAAAACAGGGTTCAGGAGTGGGCGTGGTCTGTATGATCAAATGATCAGAAGGGCCATACGCGCGATACCACAATCATTATTGCCATCAGCCAGAACAGTATCTCCGCAGAAACGATATTGCGGGTAAAGGTCAGGTACCTGGCTATAATGAATGCAACGGGTATCGCCGTCACCGCATTCATCTCCACTGACATCGAGGGCACAAATATATAAGCCACCAGGCAGATGAACGTCATCCACAACAACATCTCAAAAGTCTTGCGGGACCTTATTTTCTGGGTGGGCATCTCTCCGGCAAGTGATATCAGCGAAGGCAGGAAATTCAGTCCGGTCGCCACCAGCAGTACAACCATGGTGCGTGAAATGTATACAGGGAGCATCTCATCGAAGAGATTGTGCCTGACTGTCTCAGTGAGGTCAGCAACACTGCCTCCGGTAACGTACCATACGGCATAGAGCACCAGCCAGGGCAACAGCGCTCCCGCCAATGCAAAGACCATCTCCCTGAGGTCCGGACTCCGCAGTATCATCGCCCCTATGAAGACGAGCGGGATGAACCATACCGCACCTGCATAGAACATGCTGCCTGCCGATATCAGCAGGGCGGCATCGAAGAAATTGAATGCCAGCCCATTCACGCGATACGCTGATATCATCCTCCACAGTCCGATCAGCACCAGAAGGGCAGCGGGAAGAGCAGGATTCAGCACCATCTCTCCGGGGAAGAGTGAATAGAGAACAATGTATACCAGGGCCGGAAGGTATGTCCTGCGGGGAATGAAGAATATTGCGATATTGAACCTGACCATGACCAATGCCACGACCAGCATAAGGGCATAGGAAAATAATACGGACAGCAGCGGCATCGCCGAGAGGGCTCCTGCCGTCAGTCCCCAGAGGGGCATTGGCCCACCGCCGGTAATGTCGGGCAACAGTGGAGGTGAGATAAAGTGCTCAATCCACAGTGCAAGGGTGATGAGCATAAGCAGTGTCACCGGAGCTATTCCCGACCCCCTGAAAAAGCGGATCATCTCTTACTCGTTTTCAGGTCAAAGCCTATGTCCTTCCTGTAATTTACGCCCTCAAAGCGTATCCCTGAGACAGTGCGGTAGCTCTTCTCCAGGGCCTCCTCCATTGTTTCTCCCCGTGATGTGACCGACAGTACCCGCCCGCCTGAGGTCACGATTCTGCCGTCTCTCTCAGCGGTTCCCGCATGAAACACTGTGCTCCCGGTGATAAGGTCGAGACCAGTAATCTCAACTCCTTTGGGATAAGCATCAGGATAACCTCCTGACACCATCATCACGGTTACGGCACTGTCATGCGAGGTCATCAGGGTACGGCTGCTGAGATCCCTGCGGGCCACCCCCTCAAGCAGGTCGTACAGGTCACTCTCAATGCGGGGCAGTATAACCTCGCTCTCAGGGTCACCCAGCCTGGCATTGTATTCAATGACATAAGGTTCGCCGTCTACGTTCATCAGCCCGAAGAAGATAAAGCCGCGATACTCTATCCCCTCATCACGCAGACCCTCAACCGTTGGTCTGATTACCTTATCCTCCACCTTTCTCATAAACCCCGGAGTGGCAAACGGCACCGGGGAGACAGCTCCCATACCTCCGGTATTCTTTCCGGTGTCACCCTCTCCGATACGCTTGTAGTCCTTGGCCTCAGGCAGCAGTTTGTATGAGATGCCGTCAGTGACAATGAATGCAGACATCTCGATCCCGGAGAGATACTGTTCAATGACAACCTTGCTGCCAGCCTTGCCGAAACGGCCGCCGAGCATCGCTTTCAGTTCAAGCGCCGCCTCATCGGGGTCACTGATGATCAGCACCCCCTTGCCTGCTGCCAGTCCGTCAGCCTTGAGCACATATGGCGGTGCAAGGGTGCTCATGAAACGTACTGCCTCAGCAATAGTATCTGCCCTGAAGGTCTCGTAGGCAGCTGTTGGTATCCCGTGCCTCTTCATGAACCCCTTGGCAAAGTCCTTGCTCCCTTCAAGCATCGCCCCGCCGCGCCCCGGTCCTATCACCGCCACAGATGCCAGCTCCGGATCTGCCTCAAGATAATCGGTGATGCCTTCCACCAGCGGTGCCTCCGGTCCTACGACCACCATTCCTATTTTGTGTTCCAGTATAGCCGACCGTACGGCGGAGAAATCAAGAGGATCAACCGGCAGGTTCACTCCCAGCATGGCAGTGCCGGGATTGCCCGGTGCAGTGAACAGCTTCAGCGGCCGGCTGCTCTGCGACAGTTTCCATGCCAGTGCATGCTCACGACCCCCTGATCCAAGTATAAGTATATTCATTTTGTTGTGTTCATTCCCTTTTCAAAAATAACACTTAGCCTGTAAATAACTCAGACACCCGGCAAATAATCGTCCGGCAGGGAGAAAGTATACCCCTGACTAAGTGCCTCAGTAATGAATCTGTCAAGGTAGAGAGGAGCAGTCGACGAGGCGGTATCATGCAAGACGATAAGAGAACCGGGTCTGAGCCTCTTCAGCAGGATACGGCAGGAGGCTTCAGGCGACAGGGTGCTGTCAAAGTCATATGGCATAAGATCCCAGAAGACCATACGCATGCTCCTCTCCAGTATCCTGTATTGACGTACCTTTATCCTTCCGTAGGGAGGTCTGAAGAGGTTGCTGCAGGTGATATCCCTTCCCCTCAGAATATCAGAACAGTATTCCCGTACCGGTGTTTTCAGACCGTTGAGATGGCTGAAGCCGTGATTGCCTGTGGCATGACCCGAGGTCGCTATACGTGCAAAGAGGCCGGGTTGCTCCTGCACCTTGATGCCCGTGCAGAAGAATGTGGCCCTCACACTGTGACGCTCGAGTATATCCAGTACGCCGGGAGTTGACCTGGGGTCCGGTCCGTCATCAAAGGTAAGGCCCAGCCTCCTGCCTGTGCCGCCTATCCTGTAAATGGCGTCAGGGTAGATGACGGCTGCCGGAAAGGGCCTGCCATAGTTCCTGATCATCCCGGCCGCACCTCCCCGTAATACCTGTTGAGCTCCTGCGATGTCCTCTCTGCCAGCGCCGGCATGCCGAGAGAGGTTGCCTTCCTGTAGACCTCAAGCAGGGCCTGCAGCGATACCGATACGGTGTAGTCAAGACCGTAGCCCTTGTCATCAGGCAGGGCAGCTATGAAGGAGAGCGAAGCCAGGGCATTGTCGGTGATGGTATTGAAGATATCTTCAGCCCTCTCCCTCTCTCCGGCCATGGCCAGTGCCCCGGCAAGCTCGATGCTGAAATAATCATAGGGCATCTTCTCCGGAGGAATGATGCTCAGTCCCTTCTCTGCTGCTTCCAGCGCCCTGAGAGTGTCGCCCTCGAGAACCAGCGCCTGGGAGAGTCGTGCAAACTGACGCCGGAAGACATCGAACAGCCTCCGGTTGTTCTCGTCAAGATATACACCTTTCTCGCCGGCGTTGCCCCACCGGAAACGGTTCATCATTTTATCATACATCTCCCGTGTGTCAGTCATGCCGGTCTCCCCTGGTGCGGGAGGATCAATCCTTATCGGGCTTACCCTGTATGCCATCCCCTCGAGAACGAAGTAATCCTCGAGGCCGATATAGGTAGATCCCGGAACGGTGGTTGCATAATAGAGGGGCCGCTCCCAGTTGTTTCCGGCCATGATGTCCATGACCGCAAGATCATCCTTGATGGCCATGGTGCCCTTGAATTTCCAGATCATAGGCGTTAGCATCCGGTCGGCATGCCATGGCCGTACGGCACCGGTGGCGAGCACATGCGCCGAATCGACATCTACGATGAACTCCCTCACCGGTATGAAATTGAAGAAATCGCCGCGGCCCGAGAGGTCTACCTTCGCCTTGGGGTCATCTGACCCGGCAAACTCGACAACCTTGCGAATGGGCGTGGGCTCTTTGATAAGATCCTCGACGGGAAGCTGCACACGCTCACCCTCTGCATATTTGTCAGGCGGAAGTGTGAAGGGCAAAGGATCGGACTCAAAGGCCTTGCGACTCATGGTCTCGATATAGAAACCGCTCTGCAGATAGCTGAGGTTGGCAACACGCACATCGGTGCGGAACCCTTCAACATCCTGGATGTACCAGAGCGGAAAAGAATCATTGTCGCCGTAGGTCAGAAGTATGGCATTCTCATCACACGACGAAAGGTAATTGGATGCTATATCCCTTGCTGTATACCTGTCAGACCGGTCATGGTCATCATAGTTTTCCACGATCAGCAGCAGGGGTACGGCAGCCAGGAGCACTGCGGAAGGGATAACCGCCGCGGGATACTCCTTCATAAACCGCCTGAGAAGATCGAAGAAGAGCATTACCCCCATACCTATCCACATTGCCCAGGCATAAAACGACCCTGCATAGGCATAGTCCCTCTCCCGTGGTTGACTGGGATTCTGGTTGAGATAGGTGACTATGGCCAGTCCTGTCATGAGAAAGAGGAGCAGCACCAGCGAGAGTCCCTTCCTGTCCCTCCGGTATTGCCAGAAGAGTCCTGCCAGGCCGGCCAGCAATGGAAGGAGAAAATACCTGTTATGTGCAGGGTTATTCCGGTTCTCTGCCGGAAGCTGCGACTGGTCTCCGAGACGGGGATTGTCAATAAAGGGGATGCCCGAGACCCAGTTACCGTCCATGACGTTGCCGTTACCCTGGAGGTCATTCTGTCGTCCGGACCAGTTCCACATGAAGTACCGCATGTACATAACCCCGACCTGGTAGCGGAAGAAGAAGCGCAGGTTCTCGCCGAAGGAGGGTAGTATGACCTGCTCATTGCTGCCTCCTGACCTGACCGCCACCTTGCGTCCTTTCACCTTGCCCCAGTATTCATATTGCCGGATATGATCGGGGTCGCTGCTGTACATCCTGGGGAAGAGCGTCATGAACCGTTTGTCATATTCATATTCTGAACTGTAATAGGGAACATATCTGCCCTCCTTCTTGTTGTACCCTCCTGTCTTTCTCTCAACACCCACCACGGGGGCAGAGTAATAGTGCCCGTAAACAAGAGGTGCCCGTCCGTACTGTGTCCGGTTGATGTAGTAGATGAACGAAAAGACGTCGGATGGATCATTCTGGTTCATGGGAGGATGGGCATTTGCCCTGATGATGATGAGGGCGAATGATGAATAGCCCAGAAGGAGAACCGCGGCTACCGTCAGTACCCGGTTCAGGATGACTCTCTTCTTCTTCAGTGAATACAACAGACCACCGGCTGTCAGGCCGACGAGGAGCACCAGGTAGATGTATAGTCCCGAATTAAATGGCATGCCCAGCGTGTTCACGAAGAAAAGCTCAAACCATCCTGCTACCCTGGCCACCCCGGGGATAAAGAGGAAATTAAGTACCCCCAGGATCAGGAAGCCCGCGATGGTGGCGTAGATCACACCCTTAGCCGTCACCTCGTATTTGCGGAAGTACCATATGAGAACCAGCACAGGCAACGCCAGCAGGTTGAGCAGGTGAACCCCGATGGAGAGTCCCATCAGGTAGGCTATCAGTATTATCCATCTGCCTGCATGCGGGTCATCAGCCTCATCATACCAGCGCAGCATGGCCCAGAAGACCGCGGCAGTGAATAGCGAGCTGGTGGCATAGACCTCTCCCTCCACCGCAGAGAACCAGAAGGTGTCGGAAAAGGCATAGGCCAGCGCACCCACAGCACCCGAAGCCAGAATGGCAAAGGCCTTCCCGCCCCTGACATCCGTGCCGTCTCCCGTGGCCAGACGAATGATCCTCGTGACGCTCCAGAAGAGGAACAGGATTGTAAAGGCGCTTGCCATTGCTGACATGATGTTCACCATCATTGCCACCTTCGACGTGTCGCCGCCGGCAAAGAGAGTAAAGAAGCGGCCCAGCAGAAGGAAGAAGGGTGCGCCGGGAGGATGACCCACCTCCAGCCTGTAAGAACAGAGTATGAATTCGCCGCAATCCCAGAAGCTGACAGTCGGTTCTATCGTTAGTAGGTACACCAGGAGCGACACGGCAAACAGTGCCCATCCTGTAATGTTGTTCCAGAACCTGAAATCCTTTACCATATATTTATGTTATTTGTCTTCAGTAATAAACCTCCACGGCATGCTGACCCACGGCTCCCCTGCATAGTCAATGCCCACACGCGGTATTGCCCTCAGCGCCGGAGTGCAGCCGGTATCCTCCAGCCAGATACGGGTGGAGAAGGTGAGGTCTTCACCGTTGAATGAACCGTCTATGCCCATCGCCCGGGTAACACGTCCGGGACCTGAGACGGATGCCACGCCCCTGATAAGCACAGCCTGAGGCTCATCAATCTTTCCCGTCACTATGTTCATCATCCAGTGCATGCCATATATAAAGTAAACATAAAGATGACCGCCTTCCAGATACATCACTTCCGTGCGCCCGGTTCTCCCCCTGCTGGCATGGCAGGCTCTGTCTTCCTCGCCAAGGTAGGCTTCAGTCTCGGTTATCATGTAACGTCCGCAGTGATCACCCGATCCGATGACAATATCCATTCCCGGCAGCATCCTGGCAATGCTCACCGCATCGCCGTGAAAGAATGATCTCTCTGTCCGTGGCATCGCGGCTGATCAATATCTTACCTTATCAGGGTACTCCTCCCACTTCCTCAGCACGTTGTCACCATGGTCCTTCAGCCCGCGCTCCATGACAATACTTCTTTCACCCCTGTCAAGTGCCAGCTCAATGTATATCTTTTCATCGTCAAACCCCGCAGCAGCGGCACGATGACGGTCAGAGGCATAGACAACCCTGCTGATTCCTGCCCAGTAAATGGCTCCCAGGCACATGGGGCAAGGCTCGCACGATGCATATAGCACACAATCGCTGAGGTCATGAGTCCCCAGCAGGGCTGAGGCCTGGCGTATGGCTTCGATCTCGGCATGGGCAGTGGGATCATGCGAGGGTACCACCATGTTTCCTGCACGGGCTACAATACGCCCGTTGCATGCTATCACCGCACCGAAGGGACCACCACCCCCGGTGATATTCCTGCTGGCGGTATCAATCGCCAGCTCAAGATATTCCCGGTCTATGCTCTTAAGTGTCATCTCTGCATCGTGTGAAAACTAACAAGGTGTAAAAATAAGAAAAGAATGGAGTACCGGTAGTTGAACCGGTACTATTGTCCCGTCAAACCTCTTCTGAACAGATTGAGACCGGGGAAAATTAAAAGTACAACATATTGCTCAGAATAAAAATAAGTTGTATTTTTGCAGACCCCAAAATCGGGGTTTTTATTTTGAATTTATATTAATTACCAAAACCTTAGTACCAAAGTGAACACCTTAAGCTACAAGACAGTATCGGCCAACAAGGCGACTGTTGAAAAAGAGTGGGTACTTGTAGATGCGGAGGGTCAGACGCTCGGACGACTGGCATCTGTTGTTGCCCTGATGCTGAGGGGGAAGCACAAGACCAGCTTCACACCTCATGTCGACTGTGGTGACAACGTCATCGTTATCAACGCTGAGAAGATCACGATGACAGGAGCAAAGATGACAGACAAGGAGTACATCAGGCATACGGGTTACCCCGGAGGCCAGAGGATCGTCAAGGCTGACGAGCTGATGAAGAAGCACCCGACACGGATGATTGAATACGCCGTGAAGGGTATGCTCCCGAAAAACAGGCTTGGAAGCGCCATCTTCAGGAATCTTTATGTGTATGAGGGCCCGGAACATAAACATGAGGCCCAGCAACCCAAATTAATCGATTTAAAAACCATTAAGTAAGTAACATGGAAGTTATCAACGCTATCGGAAGAAGGAAAGCGGCTGTTGCAAGAGTATACCTCAGCGACGGTAAGGGGCAGATTACGATCAACGACCGGGAGTATAAGCAGTATTTCCCGAACGAGATCCTTCAGTATGTTGTCCTTCAGCCACTTAACCTCCTTGAAGTTGCCGACAAATATGACATCAGAGTCACCCTTGACGGCGGTGGATTCAAAGGTCAGGCAGAGGCGGTGCGTCTTGGCATTTCCAGGGCTCTGATCAAGGTTGATCCGGAGTACAAGCCGAAGCTGAAGGCTGAGGGCTTTACCACCCGTGATCCCCGCGAGGTAGAGAGAAAGAAGCCCGGCAGGCCCAAGGCACGCAAGAGATTCCAGTTCAGCAAGCGTTAGGAGTTCAACAGCAATTTATCATAGATGCAGGTTTAGTATCTAAATTGCATTGACTTCCCGCAAGGAACTACTCTGCAATTGACTTCACAGAACGTAAACTTAACAATCACTATCAAAATGTCAAGAACCAATTTTAAAGAATTACTTGATGCCGGCGCACACTTCGGGCACCTGAAGAGAAAATGGAACCCGGGTATGGCTCCCTACATCTTTATGGAGCGCAACGGCATTCACATCATCGACCTTGAGAAGACCGTACTCAAGATTGACGAGGCGGCTGCTGCCATGAAGCAGATAGCCAAATCGGGGCGCAAGGTGCTCTTCGTCGCCACAAAAAAGCAGGCCAAAGAGATCGTCGCCGAGAAGGTAGGAGCGGTAAACATGCCGTTCGTCACCGAGAGATGGCCGGGAGGAATGCTCACCAACTTCCCCACGATACGCAAGGCGGTCAAGAAAATGGGATCAATAGACAAGATGGCCACCGACGGCACATTCGACAACCTCTCCAAGAGAGAGAGGCTGCAGATTACACGCCAGAGAGCCAAACTGGAAAAGAACCTCGGCTCCATAGCCGACATGACCCGGCAACCCTCAGCCCTCTTTGTGGTTGACGTGTGCAAGGAACATATAGCAGTACATGAGGCAAAACGACTGGGGATACCCGTCTTCGCCATGGTTGATACAAACTCTGACCCCTCTGATATAGACTTTGTGATTCCTGCCAATGATGATGCAGCCAAATCCATCTCACTGGTGATTGACATAATGTGCAAAGCCCTTGCAGAAGGACTCGAGGAGCGCAAGTCAGAGAAAGACAAGGAGAGCACCTCCGGTGATAAGGAGGAGGCTTCAGGTGGATCAGGCAGACGCAAATTCAGTGCCCTTGATTACGAAGAGGAAAAAACTGAGGTTACGGATGAGGAGGAGACGGTGTCTGCGGCTGCGACAGAAGTAGCAGCTGATACAGAGGTCGCCGGTGAGGATGAATAATTGTTCAACCATTAAAACAGATTTAGACTATGTCAAATATTAGCGCTGCCGATGTCGCCAAACTGAGGAGGATGACAGGCGCCGGCATGATGGATTGCAAGAAAGCCCTCGAAGAAGCACAGGGCGATTTCGAAAAAGCACAGGAACTGATACGCAAGAGAGGCCAGGCTATAGCCAATAAGCGTGCCGACCGCGAAGCAACTGAAGGCGTCGTACTGGCAAAAACAACTGCTGACGGCACGAAGGGCATGATGTCCGCGCTTAACTGCGAGACCGATTTTGTGGCCAAAAACGCTGACTTCATAGCTCTCAGCAATAAGATTCTCGACACGGCTCTTGGCAGTGACCCTGCTGACCTCGAGGCTCTTAAGGAGATCAAATCAGGTGGAAAGAAAGTATCCGAGATGGTGCTCGAGCAGAGCGGAATAACGGGTGAGAAATTTGAGCTCTCCTTCTTCAGCAGGATTGAGGCAGCAGCCGTCCAGGCATATATTCACCCCGGTAACAAGCTTGCCACACTCGTCGGTTTTAATAAAGCCGGCATCGATCAGCAGGTTTACAAGGATATTGCCATGCAGGTGGCTGCCATGAACCCCGTCGCTGTCGACAAGGACGACGTGCCTGAGAAGATCCTCGCACAGGAGCTCGACATAGCCAGGGATCAGGCCAGGCGCGAAGGCAAACCAGAAGAGATGCTTGAAAAGATTGCCCAGGGCAAACTCAACAAGTTCTACAAGGAGAGCACCCTGCTGAACCAGGAGTTTATCAAGGACAACAAGCTCACCATCAGGCAGTATCTGCAGAACCAGAACAAAGATCTGACAGTCACCGGATTCGTTCGCTTCACCCTGAATACATAACCCGGGAGAGGATACATTCTTATCTCTCCTGACAAATAATAAGGCAAGGACCCCCGCAACCGGGCGTCCTTGCTTTTTTTTGACGCGATACTCAAAAATTAGTAACTTGTACCGTGAAAATATCACCCTGTGAATACTGCACGAACAGGTGCTCACAGAGGGATATGAATTTAGTATTTCATGCAATTTCCGCCAGACCCGTAAAACAAAATACCTGAACCCATGAAAAAGAACATCGGTAAAACAGACATGATCGTACGCCTTGTACTGGCTGCAGTACTGCTGATCCTCTATTTTGTCATCAATGCGAAGATCCTCGGACTGATCTTCATTATTCTTGCCATCATCCTGGCTCTCACTGCTCTTGCAGGAACCTGCCCGCTCTATTACATCTTCAGGACAGACACCCTGGAGAAGAAGAAGGAGTAGCAGTTACCCTGACAGGTATCGTACGGAGGCAGCATCACCCGGTGAGGGTTTTGCTGCATTTTTTTATGGCTCTCTACCCGAGCGGGCACAATTTTTGCTATTTTCGTTACCATCATAATAACAGACCGTTGCAATGAAACTTGCATGAGCAGTAACCCGCAAAAGAAAATGATTATTTGACTACATGTAAGTTCCATCCGACCAATCAGATAATAATAAATAACCGAATGAAATACAACAGGATACTGCTGAAGCTCAGCGGCGAGTCGGCCGGTGGCCCTGACGGCACCGGCCTGGATGCCGGAGTGCTGACTGAATATGCCCAACAGATTAAGAGCGTGGTTTCACTGGGATGCCAGGTAGCCATAGTCATCGGCGGAGGAAACATATTCCGCGGCCTGGGCAGCAGCGATGAGGGTTATGACCGTGTCAAGGGTGACCAGATGGGCATGCTTGCCACCGTTATCAACAGCCTTGCGCTGGAGAGCTTTCTTACGCGAGCCGGATGCAGCGCGAAGGTCTTTACCTCAATCCGCATGGAACCCGTGGGAGAACTCTATGCCCGCGACAGGGTAGCCTCAGCACTTGAGTGCGGGTGCGTATGCATACTGGCAGGAGGCACCGGCAATCCCTTCTTTACCACTGACACCGCAGCCGCACTCCGTGCCGTGGAACTGAAATGCGATGTGCTGCTCAAGGGCACCAGGGTGGATGGTGTCTATACCGCTGACCCGGAGAAAGTGCCCTCGGCGGTCAGGTATGAGACTCTTACCTTCTCCGAGGCACTGGAGAAAAAACTCAGGGTGATGGACCAGACTGCCTTTGCCATGTGCAGCGAGAACAGCATGCCCGTTATTGTCTTTGATATGAACAGGGAGGGAAACCTCGGGGCAGTCATCAGTGGCAGCAGTCAGGGGACCCTCATCACTCCCTGAAAATTATTTTAACTACATTTGCCTAATCCGGAACAAAACCAATACAATGACTGACGAACTGGAACTGATAAGGGACGAAGCCGATGAGAGGATGGAAAAATCCATCAGGCACCTCGAATATGAACTGTCGCACCTCAGGGCCGGAAGAGCCAACCCGCTCCTGCTTGACGGTATCAATGTCGACTACTACGGAACCAGCACTCCTCTCTCGCAGGTATCCAACATCAACACACCCGATGCCAAGAGCATCATCATCCAGCCGTGGGAGAAAACCATGCTGGGAGTGATAGAAAAGGCCATACTGGCAGCAAATATCGGAATGACCCCCATGAACAACGGAGAGGTCATACGCATTAATGTACCGCCGCTTACGGAAGAACGCCGGCACCAGCTGGTGAAACAGGTAAAACAGGAGGGTGAGACAGCCAGGATAAGTATACGCTCAAGCCGTAAATGGTTTCTTGACGAACTGAAAAACCTGGAAAAGGAGGGTCTGCCTGAAGACGAGGAGAAAAACGGACAGAAGATCATCCAGGAGATAACTGACAAGCATATAGGCAGGGTAGATAAGATCATTGAAGTCAAGGAGAAAGAGATACTTACGGTCTGAGAGTGTTCCCGGAACAACCTTCCCGGAACCTTCACTGATGCCGTGTCCTGAACCTGATACTGCCTCACAACCAAACCAATTTAAACCCTGCCCTGTCAGTATCGCCTGTACCCGGCTCTTACAGCCGGGATCACTCGGCAGCCGGAACATCCCTATGAAACTTACATGACCAGAAACGCACAAAAGGGAATTTTTTTTGTTTTCATGTAAGTTCCATGCGACCAATGAAATCAAAGTCTATTAATCGAATGAAAAAGACAGCTCTGATACTACTGCTCGTCGCCTGCACAGTTCATCTGCCGGCTCAGATATCCGAAGGCGGTCTGCCGCCTTCATATAAAGCCCCGGAAACAAAAGGCAGGGCGGCTGTCACAGCGTACAGGCTGCCGGCTATTGATACAGCCATGCTGGCGCTCCATAACCGGGAAAATCCCTTCCCGATGAGGTATGCAGTGCTGGAGGAGGTTGATCTCGACCTGAAAAAGGTCGGCACCAGGTCAGTGCTTTCTGACGGCAGCACACTGTGGCAATACAGGATTGACTCGCCTGACGGAGTGTCACTGCAGGTGATTTTTAAAAAGTACCTTATTCCCGAGGGCGCCCGCCTATTTCTCTTTAATGAGGATTACAGCCATGTCAGGGGAGCTTTCACCAACCGCAATATCACTGAGGACCTATCTTTCGTCACTGCTGACATGCCCGGTGACCACCTGATCATCGAATACCATGAACCCGCCGATGTGCCTTTCAGCGGCGAGGTTATCATCGGCCGGATAGGCCAGGCCTACATCGACATCTTCGGAACCAAATCGGCAAATATAGATGAAGACGGATACATACCTGTCAACTGCGAAGAGGGCATACCCTATCAGGATCAGAAACATGCGGTGTGCAGGTACAGTTTCAACGATGGCACTTACAGTTACCTTTGCTCCGGAGCCCTCATCAACAACGTCAAAAATGACGGTACACCCTATTTCCTAACGGCCGCCCATTGCATCAGCACCTCCACGGAGGCCTCATCCATCGTTGCCTGGTTCAATTATGAGGAGGCATCCTGCACCGGCGTCTCGCTCTTTACCTCACAGACACTGACAGGTTCTTCGCTGATGAGCACGGGTACGATGTCAGATTATACGCTGCTTGAATTCAACAACCCGGTTCCGGCATCCTACCAGCCCTACTTCGCAGGATGGGATATAACAGATATTGCCCCCCAATATTCGACCGGCATTCATCATCCCCATGGCTGGACCAAGAAGATATCACTCGACTATGATCCGGCACAATCAGTAGAAAGGGTAATTAAATGGGAAGGTGGGAGTAGCTCACCGGTAAACTCCCACTGGGACGTCTATTTTGATGAGGGCATAACCTCTTCCGGATCATCAGGGTCACCCCTGCTTGACCAGAACAGGAGGATCACAGGGCAGCTTCACGGAGGCAGCACCAATGACTACTACGGAAAGCTGAGCTATTCATGGACACATCCCAACAGCTCCTACGAACCTCTTTCAACTTATCTTGACCCGGATACCACCGGCGTGAAAACAGTTGACGGATACTACCCGCCGGAAAACCTTCCCGATGCGCAGTTTCTCTCGGATTTCTCCGCCGTATGCCTCGATGCACCCTTTGACCTCACCGGTTTCTCGGCCTTTGATCCCCTGAGCTGGGAATGGACCTTCAGACCCTCCAGGGTAACCTATCATGACGGCACCTCCTCATCCTCCCAGTCACCGAGGGTCTCCTTCACCTCGGCCGTCGCCTATTCCGTGACCCTCAGGGTCACCAACGCCGCCGGCGAAGGCGCCCTGACACTCGATAACTACATCACAGCCGGCAACTCCCTTAACCTCTCTGCCTACCCCGTTGATCTGGCAGACTCATGCCTCTTCTCTTTCAGTTCAGTTGCCGTTGAAGCCCACGGCGCCGATGCTTTCCTCTGGACTTTGTCAGATGATGCCGACGACTACTTTTATATCGAGAACAACACCCTAAACCCCGCCATAATCAAAGTACGTGACGGTGTGGAGCTTACCCTGAGTACGGATATTGAGCTTACCCTGACAGGCATACAGGGCACCTGCCAGAGCCTCCTGGCTCTCAGTATCCCGCTGGAGGCTCAGACAAACGACAATGTCATTCTGGCTACTGCAATATCTATCGGCGAGAACGGACCCTTCTCAAACAAATGTGCAACCGTACAGAGCGGTGAACCCGTACCCCCTTATGACAGCTGCACGGGACAGCTGTCGTGGTGCGATGAGTATGGCACCGGTGTTGACATAGTAGAGAACAGCGTATGGTTCTCATTCACCCCCGCGGTGAATCAGAAGATCATGCTCTCTTCAATGGGAATGGATAACCAGATGGCGGTTTACAAGGCTGCCTCGCCTGAAGAGCTCCTTGCCGGTAACTATACGCTGTTAGGTGCAAATGACGATTTTACGGACACCGACTACAATGCCCGCATAAGCTCCATTGATGTCGAAGCCGGCCACAAATACCTGATCCAGGTCGACGGCAGCGGAGGAGGACTGACAGGCACCTTCTACCTTACATTGAGCGTGCTCAGCAGCGCAGAGGAGCTCTCCGCGGTAAGTGAGGAACTAAGGGTATATCCTCAGCCCGCAGGCGATGTCGTCACAATTGAGTCTGCCGCCTTTGCCGGGTGCAGGGAGATCCGGGTGGAACTCATAGACAACAGCGGCAGGATAATATGCCAGGAGCTCTTCAGGGAGACATCAGGCAGATTGCAACTGGTACTGGGTGATCTGCCCCCGGGTGTATATTTTGCCCGCATCTACTGTGGCAGCAAGGTCACTGTAACAAAAGTGGTTATTTAGAGCCCAATCACTTCCGCCCCTGCAGATATCTTATACAAGCCTGAGAAGACCCGTCAATCCCCGGCGTCTGCCATTGCCGGCAGGAGCTGACAGCATACCATGCTATTCTCCCTCACCCGCCGGCCTGAATACCATCTCATACTTCTTCGCGGCCTCGACAGCCTGCTCCGTAAAAGGCTCGCTGTAAAAGCCGTTGCTGACGTAGGTCTCCGTCTGTGAGAGATAGAAGGGGCTTCCGGGGATGCCTGAGGTGCCGGTCGGTATTACCGTTAACGACTTATCCCAGTCGGCAGTGTTGAAGATATGCCTCTCGGAGGCACCATGGTTCGCCCTGAAGTTCTCCCTGAACGAGTATGGTTCGACTGTATGGTAGCTGCCCCCCACACCGTAGGTCTTTGAGTTGAGCCCCAGCAGCCGGTCAAGGATCTTCACTCCCCCCATTGGATGCTCAAGGGTGAGGGTGTGTATGTTACCCCACTGCCACCTCTCCCCGAACTCACCGTACCTGGCAGTGAGGGTGTCAACAGCAGATATTATGCTGAGAGCAATGATCTGATCCATGGTTTCCACTTCCGCTGTCTCTGTATTGTCAACCCACCCGTCCGGTCCTTCATTGATCATGCGGTAGATGTAGAAGTCATGCTGCCGGCCGTTGCGTGACCCGTAGAGCTCTCCAAGCTCATCACTCATAATATGGCGGGCCAGCTCTATACGTATGAACTCGAACAGCGTGGGCGCAATGAGGGAGCCATCCATCGCATAATCCCATCCCTCCAGCTCTCCGAGGGCAGCCTTTACACCGTCGCCCGGATCGCTGATAGTCTCCGATGCCTTCAGTATTACCGGCGTCATCATGGCAGCATAGGCAGAGTGGTTGTCAGTAATCATCCTTTTGAAGTCGTCAATACCCAGTATATCCTTCTCTGCGGCCATCTCCCGGATACGCAGAATACGGTATGGCATTGAAAACTCACCACTGATATAAAAAGGATAGTCGCCTGTCACCGTACGCTGGTTTGCCGATGATACAAAACCGTTGTCAGGATTGAAAGAAGAGGGCAGCAGTTCAAACGGCACATAGCCTTTCCACTCATATTCGTCCGTATCACCCCTGCGGGGCAGCAAGCCGGTACCCTTTCTGACCGGAATGCCTCCGCCGGTCTGAAGACCGATATTGCCGTCAACATCAGCATAGGCGAAGTTCTGGCTGATAGATCTGAAATGACTCAGCGCAGTGCGAAATTCATCCCACGACCCTGCCATGTTAAGCATGTATACCGCCCTGATCTCGTCACTGTAGTCATACCCTGACCAGCACATTGTCAGCACTTCATCATCTATACCCCTCATGCCCGAGATGACCGGTCCGTGATGAGTATACCTGATAGTTCTTGTCTGCGAAGAATCATCGGAGATCTTTATTATCTCCTCCCTGGTTCTGAATGGCAGCCACTCCCCGTTATAGAGATAGTTATTGCCTGTGGAATCAACCGTCTCCACAAATAGATCAATGTCATCGACACTGAGGTTGGTAAGACCCCAGGCAATCCTTTCATTGTGGCCGGCAACTATGAATGGCTCACCCGGAAAGAGTACCCCGGTCACATTGATCCGGCCCGGAACGACCTGGTGCACCTGCATCCAGAAGCCGGGCACGTTGAGCCCGAGGTGCATGTCGTTCGACAGTATCGGCTTCCCCGTCTCGCTCCTGCTGCCAGAGACCGCCCAGTTATTGCTTCCCGAGAGTGAGACGATGCCCAGCTCCTCCATCTCCTTCAGGGAACCTACTGCTTTCAGGGCCTCCTCCACTGTCTCCTCTTCAAGCTCAAAGCCCGGAAAAACAACCTCGTCAACATGGTTCCAGTCGGATATCAGCTCAGAGGCCTTCTCCGGCCCGAGCTTCCTGCCCAGCCTGTAATTGTTGATCTCATCGCTGAGATTTGATGAGGCCAGATCCCACCCGATGAAGCCGATGATATTTGCAATATCAATCAGGGTCCATGGTTCCGGCTGGTAGCCCAACACCCTGAACTCAGGAGGCAGTTTCCTGCCCGTCTCTTCAATCCACCTGTTGACACCGTCGGTATATGCCTCCAGTGCTTCCAGTACTACGGGGTCTTCCTTTTCAAGAACCAGCTGTGACTTTTCAGACATGCCGAGAGCCCTGAGAAAATGATCCGTCTCCGTCATATCCCTCTTGAAGAGCTCCGAAAGCCTGCCCTGCGTTGCATGTCTTACCATATCCATCTGCCAGAGCCTCTCCTGGGCGGTTATATAACCGGTCATGTAATAGAGATCGTGCTCATTTGAGGCATATATATGAGGTACTCCGCGCTCATCGCGTATGACCTTAACATCGGCAGTTAGCCCGGCTACCGTTTTGTCGCCGTTTAGCCGGGGCATTCCCGACCGGCGAAGGGATGGGACAATGATTATGCCTGCCAGAAGAACTGCCCCGATAATGGCAGCAATGACAATCAGGGATACTTTAAGGATTTTCATAGCGGTTTGGTTTTGTTGCCTAAACTTACATAAAATCACCCGGTTTTTTTACATGCAAATTTCCATCGGGAATATTTTCCGGGAAAATCAGACAGTGTGATCACACTGAAACCTGCATCCTGATCACCTTCTGAAAAGAAGTCTTCTGCCCTGAGGACAATCGCGGCAGATGTCCACTGCCTCACGGCTTCTCATAACAGCAGCCCTGAAATCCCTGTACCTCCGGCTGCGCCATATCTCAGCAAAGCTCTGGCTGTTGAGGTTGCCCATTGGATGCACTGCGTGCTTGTCGAAGCAGCAGGGTACCACCTCGCCGTCACTGGTTATTACGGCCGAGGTCCACATCCTCAGGCAACCCCGCCCCGGTGACCCGGCAGGTTGCCAGCCTCCGTCATCACCTCTGACATACCGTGCTCTCAGATCATCTGGCGACACCCACTCTCCTGCCCTCGCAGGGTCAAGCACCTGCATGCTCTTTGTTCTGAATCCCGCGCCGACTGATCCGGCAAAGGCAGCGGCGGCACGAACTTCATGCTCATTGCCCCGGTGCAGAAGGAACTGAAGCACGATCCTCAGCCCGGAATGCCTCTCCCTGATGGTGGCAGCCAGTCGCCTGATGCCCTCAGACACAAGTTCATGGTCACCCCCACGCCTGTAGATTCCATAGGTTGCAGAGCTTACTCCGTCATATGAAATAATTATCTTCTTTAAAGGAGAGTCGGCCAGCCCGATGCACCTCTCCCTGTCAAGATAATGTCCGTTGGTGGCAATCACCGGATTCATACGAGCGAAGAGATCAGTAATACGGAAGAAGTCCGGGTGCAACATAGGCTCACCCTGGAAGCTTAGCCAGGCGGAGAGCACAAATCCTCCAAGCTCATCCGCAATCTTCCCGGCAAGTGTATAGTCGAGGAAGCCGTTGCCCCTGGAAAGCAGCCCGGCCCCGGTGACACACTCGGGACAGTGCAGGTTGCAGATGCTGGTCAGCTCAATGCTTATCGCCGGTGGAAGAGGCGCGGCGGCAGAAATGCCGGATGACCTGCGGGCAGCGTATGATAAAAGAGAGTAACTTGCATTCAGAAACCTGGGAGCCATGGCAGAGGCAAATGAACAATTTTTTTGGCTCAATGTATAGGGTATAGAGGATATTTCCGGTCATATCAATGAAAAGAAGATCAGAAATCAGGAAACCTCAAAAAACATGAAAATGAAAACAAAAATTTTTTACACAGCAATAGCTTCTGCCCTCCTGCTGATTATGCCGGCAGGAGAGATCAATGCATCTGACTCCGCCGACAGGAACAGGAAGGAGAAGGAGCTGCAGCAACTGATAACAATAAGAGGCAGGGTGATCGATATCGAGACCCGTGTCCCTCTTGTTTTTGCAGGAATAGCCGTACAGGGAAGCAACATAGCTACCGTGACCAACCTTGACGGTGAATTTACCCTCAAGGTCAGCAACGATCAGACAGGAAACATCGAGGTCTCATATGTGGGCTACAAAAACAAGGTGGTGGACATAGAAGAGATGAAGACCAACGGCCAGCGAAACGTGATCGAGCTCGAGACCGCTCTCATACCTATCAAGGAGGTGATCGTAAAACCCATCCTTCCCGATGAGATAATGTTGCAGGTCATCGACCGCTTCGATGAGAACTATCCCAAGCTGCCCAATGATATGACCGGGTTCTACCGGGAAACTATCAGGAAAAACCGAAGCTACATCTCCATCGGCGAGGCTGCTGTTGAGATATTCAAAGCCCCCTACCAGAATGACCTTCGCTTTGACGCTGTCAGAATATTCAAGGGCAGGAAGAGCAATGACGTAGAGAAGATGGACACCGTGCTCTTCAAGCTCCAGGGAGGTCCCACAACCACACTCTACCTTGACGTGGTCAAGAACCCCGAAACATTCCTCACCAGGGAGGCACTCAACCAGTACGACCTGGAACTGTCAAGCATTGTGGTCATCGATGACAGAACCAACTATGTCATCAACTTCTACCAGAAGCCTTCGATAACCACACCCCTCTACCAGGGACGCCTCTTCATCGACATTGAGACATATGCCGTGGCACAGGTTGAATTCGCCTTCAACCTTGAGAACAAGGAACTGGCAGCTTCAATGTTCATCAGGAAGAAACCGCTTGGCATGCAGGTGACCCCCGAGATTACCTCCTACTATGTGCGCTACCGCGAGATGGACGGCAAATGGTACTTCAGCCACTCAAGGGCAGAGGTCAAGTTCAAGGTCAACTGGAAGAAGAAACTCTTCAACACCAACTATACCACAATGTCTGAACTGGCAATAACAGACCGCACAGAAGAAGATGTTGTTAAATTTGCAGCCAGGGAGAGGATACGCCCGACCGACTTCTTCACCGAGGAGGTGGCAGCATTTGCCGATCCCGAATTCTGGGGTGACTATAACGTGATTGAGCCCGACCAGAGTATCGAGGCAGCCATAAGGAGACTGAGCAGGAAACTCAGATTCAGCGACAGAAGCGAATAGGACAGGACCATGTGCGCATGAAGAGTGACAGTGAGATAATAGGGAGGATAAGGAATGGAGACAGACAGGAGTTTGAGATACTGTTCCGATCCTCCTATGTTTCACTGGTGCGCTATGCGAAAAGCATCCTCAGGGACCATGATACAGCTGAAGAGATAGTACAGGAACTGTTTTTCAGACTGTGGCAGGACAGGGAGAAACTGAACATAAAAAGCTCTTTGAACGGGTATCTCTTCCGCTCGGTACACAACAGGTCGCTCCATCATATTGAACATCAGCAGGTGGTCAGCCGCCATGCAGGAGAAGTAGCTGCAGAAGCCAGTCTCTCCTCCGAACCGGTGACCGAGGCATTATACTACAAAGAGCTCCAGGAAAAGGTTGCCGGAGTACTGGCACGACTGCCAGGGAGATGCAGGACGATATTCAGGATGAGCAGGTTCGAAGGACTGAAATATAACGAGATAGCTGAGAAGCTTGCTGTTAACTTAAAGACGGTTGAGGCAGACATGGGAAAGGCACTGAGGGAATTTAGAAAAGCACTGGCAGAACAATGAAGAAGATAAAAAATAGAGAAAAAATGTCAGAACAGGATTGGGCTGATGCAGCCGCGTGGCTCTCGGGAGAGAGTTCGGCAGGCGAAGAGACTGCCCGCATCCTCGTTGATGAAGACAATGATATAATGAAAAAGTGGAACGACCTTAAAAACATTGATGATAAAACAATTGATGTTGACAAAGCATGGGAGAAGCTGAACCGGAGGATGGAAGCTGATACACCGGTCATATCCCTTATCAGGAGGTCATTCTTGCACTCTTTTGCAAGGATAGCCGCCATGGTCATCATAGTGACAGGGCTGGGATGGCTGTTTTTCAAGGTGGCAGGTCCGGATAATATCACTGTCTCATCAGGGTCAGATGAAAAGAACATTGAGGTGCTGCTCGCTGACGGCAGCAGGGTCTATCTCAACCGTAACAGCAGGCTGACATACCCGGAAAAATTCAGGAGCGACAGCCGGAAGGTTTCACTTGTCGGGGAAGCATTTTTTGACATCGCTGCCGACGCATCACACCCCTTTATCATTGATGCCGGTGAAGCCAGCGTGAAGGTTCTCGGCACCTCATTCAGCGTCATGACCGATAACGGTAACAACGAGGTGGAAGTCTTAGTGGAATCGGGAACCGTGATGCTCTCCAGCGACAACGGTTCTCATAATGTGACACTGAAACCTCAGTGCCTGGGACGCATCTCTGACAGAGGGGCATCACAGGCTGTCAACACAGATGCCAACTACCTCTCATGGCATACCGACATGCTTGTTTTCGACGGTGAGAGACTGGAGACTGTCTTCGCTGATCTCAAGCGCACATTCAATATCAGCATCGTGGCCGCAGACCCGGTCATCAATGAATACAGGCTGACCTCCCCATTTATTGATCAGCCTCACGATACAATTATTAGGGTAATTTGCACTACCTTTAACCTTCATTCTGTCAGGGAAGAAGGTGTCTACAGGCTTTATCCCGGGCAGGTACGGTAGAAACCGATGTGGCCAACATGTTCAGTGAGAAACAGGGGGATCGCTATTGCCGCCCTGCTTCTGCTGCCGTTACAGCTGTTTACTCAGGATAACATCCTTGAAAGAGAGATAAGGCTGCCCGGCAGCAGCATCAGGGCCTCGAAGGCTCTCAGCGAGGTAAGCCGACTTACCGGTTATC
>CALMRD010000175.1 GCA_937871625.1 uncultured Bacteroidales bacterium
TGTGATTAGCCAGGGTGCTGAAAAGATTGCGGTGCTGCACCAGGGGTATGTGTTCCAGAACATCCGGAAGCACTATGAAGTCGAAAGTGCCGGGATGGCTGAAGTCACTCATGTCAGTCACCAGGAATTCTACGTTCCCTGTATGGGAGAGTCTCTTCCGGGCAGTCGATACGGATGCAGGGCTGATGTCAGCGGCGAGAATATCTCCTCTCTTCACGTATTTTGCCATCAGCCCTGTCAGGGTACCGATTCCGCATCCTATCTCAAGGACCCTGCTCGTTTTTTTCAGTCCTGCCCTTACCAGGAACTCCATAATCCGGTAATGCCTCAGGTTTACGCTGGTCTTTTCCTGATGGTGGGCAAAATCATCATACCATTTGCCTATCTCTTCGCGTGTTTCCATAGGTTGTACTATAAAGGCCTGACCCTTCTGGCCCTCCGCGGAAGCAAAAGTATGCTAATTTTAAGAAAGGAGTGTTATTCTTTACTTCAGAACCGCCGCACTACTGCCTATTGTCTATTGCCTACTGCCTCCATCTACTCCTGCACCTTCCCCTTGAAGCTCTTCGAGAAATCCTCGAAGCTCTGTTTCTGCCAGCTGGTCCCGGCAAAGTACATGAGCATAGGTTCTATCTGAACGGGGGTTCTGTAGCCTGAGACCGGGGTGATGAGCTCACTCCGGGCGGTCAGGAATACGATGGAAGGGTAACCCAGCTGCCCCTGAAGCAAGGCGTATGCAAGCTGGTGTGTTTTACCCATTGATCCGTCATTGACGAATTTCCTTCCCTGGAACATGACAGGCTCCTTGCCCTCGGCATCAAACTTCACCGCGTAATATTTTGTATTAAGTATTTCGGCGATCACCGGGTGCGAGAAGGTATCCTTGTCAAGCTTCTTGCACCACCCGCACCAGTCGGTGTAGGCATCAACGAAGATTGGCCTCGGATCGGCCTCGGCAAGTGCGACTGCCTCCTCTATACTATGCCATTTAACGGTGGCATCTTGCGCTGTAAGAAGCAGGGCAGGGGCGGTAAGGAGTAATAAGATGACAAGTTTCTTCATGATATACAGATATTTGCAAACAATTTTAAAATGGTCTGTGAATTGTGCAAAAATAGCAATTCACTACAATAACCAAAATTGTACCACAAAGTTCATCCAACATGTGTTCTGTGTGGCTTATTGGAATGTTTTTTTTATACATTTACGCACCGTCTAATTGTAAAATTCACATTAACTGATATGGAAAAAATAAGAAAGACCCTTGCTGACTCCAAGACTGCAAGGTGGACCGCCCTTGCTGTTGTGGCATTTACCATGTTGTGCGGATACTTCCTGACCGATGCCATGGCTCCGTTGAAACCGATGCTGGAACAGCAGCTGGCCTGGAGCAGTGAAGAGTATGGCCTTTTCACCAGTGCCTACGGATGGTTCAATGTATTCCTCATCATGCTGATCATCGGGGGTATTATTCTTGACAAGATGGGAGTAAGGTTCACCGGCAAGATGGCAACCATGCTGATGGTTGCAGGTACTGCCCTGAAGTTCTGGGCTCTATCCACAAATGTATTTGAGGGCCAGAGCTGGCATTTTCTGTTCTGGGATGCCAACCCCCAGGTTTTCATGGCAGGACTGGGCTATGCTATTTTTGGTGTGGGTGTAGAGACTGCCGGTATTACTGTCTCAAAGATCATTGTCAAGTGGTTCAGAGGGAAGGAGATGGCGCTGGCAATGGGACTGGAGATGGCTACTGCCAGGCTTGGAACCACTCTTGCCCTCGCCGGATCGGCTCCACTGGCCAAGGCACTTGGTCATGTCTCCATGCCCATACTTGTTGCCCTGGTACTGCTCTGCATCGGACTGATAGCATTCTTTATCTACTGCGGCATGGACAAGAAGCTCGATGCATCCATTGCCCAGTCAAAGGAGGGGCTCCCCGAGGAGGAGGTGGACAGCTTCAGACTGAAGGATATTGTCTTTATCATTAAGAACAAGGGATGGTGGTATATCGCTATCCTGTGTGTTCTTTTCTATTCGGCAGTCTTCCCGTTCCTGAAATACGCTTCTGACCTTATGGTCAATAAGTTTGGCATTGACCCCGAGACAGCCGGCCTGATACCTTCAGTGCTTCCCTTTGGAACCATACTGCTAACCCCTCTCTTCGGAAATCTTTATGACCGAAAGGGCAAAGGCGCAACAATTATGATTATCGGAGCATTGCTCCTCATCTTTGTTCATACCATGTTTTCGGTCCCCGGGCTCGACAAACCATGGATGGCATTCTTCCTTACCATAATTTTGGGCATCGGATTCTCCCTTGTACCATCAGCCATGTGGCCGTCGGTGCCAAAGATCATACCGGACAAGCAGCTTGGGACAGCCTACGCCCTGATATTCTGGGTCCAGAACTGGGGCCTGATGGGTGTCCCGTACCTTATAGGATGGGTGCTTGACAAATACTGCATTACCGGAACATACCTGCTTGACGGTGTGGAGGTGCCGAGCTATGACTACCAGCTCCCGATGATGATATTCACCTCCCTCGGTGTGCTGGCACTCATTTTCGGTTTCCTGCTGAAGGCAGAAAATGCAAAGAAGGGTTACGGACTTGAGATGCCTAACATTGAAGAAAAGATTGAACAATAAATACATTAATATATGAATGACATTAGAAATCTAGAACCGAAGCTTCTGTGGAAATATTTCCATGAAATCACACAGATTCCCCGTCCCTCCAAGAAGGAGGCACGGATGACAGAGTACATGAAAAAGTTTGGCGAGGAGCACGGCCTTGAGACTATAGTTGACAAGACAGGCAACGTTGTGATCCGCAAACCTGCAACGAAGGGCATGGAAGACCGTGTCGGGATAGTATTGCAGGGGCATGTTGATATGGTGCCCCAGAAAAACTCCGACAAGAAGTTCGACTTTGAAAAGGATCCGATCGAGACCATGATAGAAAAGGGGTGGGTCACTGCCAACGGCACAACTCTTGGTGCCGACAACGGCATCGGTGTTGCAGCCGCAATGGCTGTGCTGACCGATCCGAAGGTTGTGCATGGTCCGGTTGAAGGACTCTTCACCATTGATGAGGAGACAGGAATGACAGGTGCCAAGAACCTGAAGAAAGGTATGCTCCAGGGCGAGATAATGATCAACATGGACTCTGAAGATGAGGGTGAACTCTACGTGGGTTGTGCCGGTGGCGTTGATGTCAGCGCTGCCCGCAACTACAAGCAGGAAAAGACCCCGGCAGGAGTAACAGCATACAAGCTGACCCTGAAGGGACTGCGCGGCGGGCACTCAGGCCTCGACATTCATCTCGGCAAGGGTAATGCCAATAAGCTGATGTTCCGCTTCTTTCAGCAGGCAGAACATGACTTCGGCATGCGCATCGCTGGCTACACCGGCGGAGACCTTCGCAATGCCATCCCTCGTGAGGCATTCGCAACCGTTGTTGTTCCTTCAATCAAGAAGGCCCAGTTTGAGAAGTTCATTAAAGGTTATGAGAAGATGTACAGGGCAGAGTTCCATGAGGTTGACCCGGACATCAGGCTTATTGCCGAAGTATGTGAGGCGCCGGCCACAGTTATGAATGAGGCTGACCAGTACCGGATAATAAGAGCAGTGTTTGTATGCCCCTGCGGTGTACAGCGGATGAGTGCAAGCATGCCGGGTGTTGTCGAGACCTCCAACAATCTCTCAGTTGTAAAAATCAGTGAGGGCAAATTCGAGGCTCATAACCTTACACGCAGCTCAGTGGAGACAGCCAAGGAAGCTACCGCATGGAAGATTGCAGCAGGTTTCCAGCTTGCCGGAGCTGAAATCACCATGTCAGGCGATTATCCCGGATGGAAGCCCAACATTGACAGCAAGATACTGGTGACCATGAAGGAGACCTACAATAAGTTATACGGCAAGGTGCCGGAGATCAAGGCCATTCATGCCGGTCTTGAGTGCGGTATTATCATGGGTGCATATCCGAAGCTTGACTCTATCAGTTTCGGGCCTACGATCCGCTATCCCCACAGTCCTGACGAGAAGGTGGAGATCGAATCTGTCGAGAAATTCTGGAACTTCCTTGTGGCTACACTGAAGAACGCGCCGAAAAAGTAATCATTCCATCTTTCCGTCACGGTCTGCCGGGGCGGGCCCTCTCTGTCAGAGAAGGGTGCAGTTATTTTTCAGATTGAATTCCCGCCCCGGAAAAACGCCGGGGCGGTCTGTTTGCACATAAGTTTCAGAGCCATGTCACCCTGCATCAGTTTCACTGCCATGCAGTTCTCCGGGTGGACATTTAGCAGCAAGGCCTGTCGCTGTTCAGAGTACTCAGAATGAAAAGACGAGGTTCTGTCTCTCCCTGGAGCTCCACGCCTGTATGCCTTCAGCCTTGCGCCAGATGCCCGTGTCAGGGTCACCGGCCTCGATGGTGTAGGTGCCGTAACGGAATACTCCCGGCAGAAATGTGTTGCCGCTGATGCGCAGGCTGTATACCGTCTCACCGGTGCTTTCGCTGATAATTCTGACGACCGGGTTCCAGAGTCCCTCGGTGACCACTTCAGGGAGCCAGCCGATGATCTTTCGTCCATAGTTATCAGCCTGGCTGATGGTCACAGGCCAGCCGGGGAATGGCTCTCCTGTTGCCGGACCGGCATATCCTGGCCAGTTTGCCAACTCTATCTCCCGTGAGGAGCTTATGAAGGTGATGGCGCTGTAGCCGGTCACAAGCTCATTATGACGTGTCGGCTCTGCCGTGCTTTTATGCGGGTTGGCTACCGCTTTTACAGTTATTTTATTGCCGAAACCGTCCCTGAATTCCCCGGCATATTCGGGCGCTCCATCCGTGCGGTTTCTGCCCGGTTGCGGGGGGAACCACCTCCTGGGAAAGATATTGCCGCTTGCAGGTGATACTATTGCATATCCCGCATCACCCCACTCGTCTGTTCCGTACTGCAGTGTCGAGGGTAGGTGCTGGTCGCCGCAGATATGAAGCGCAAATGCCTTCCGGATGATCCTTAGTGCACGGTCGCGTCCGCTCTGTGGCCAGCCGTCGGAATCGAAGTCGGTAACAATCCTGTCCCCCGTGACATAGACTCCCGAGTCAGGTATCTCCAGGAATGGCACAATGGCATCACTTGCAGCCGAGTCGGGCAGGGTAGCCAGGTTTGCCCACAGTGTTTGGGACAGGACCGCTTTCATCCATGCGCCGCCGGACCAATCACCGGCCCATCTCTCCAGGAAAGCGTACTGTCTGTCTCCAAGCAGTGTGGCTTCACTGACGTCAGCGTACCGTTCAGCACTCCAGCGTGGATTCTGTGGCCAGCCGTTGACTATCATGGCATCGGGCAGCAGCTCTGCCGGTGCCGACTTGAACTTACGGTCCTCTATCACCGCGAGACTCACACCGCCAATGTTACATTCGGTGAAGTATACTCCTATGCCCTGTTCTGCAGGCTCAGGATCGACAGGGTCAGGCAGGTGGCTCGTCTGGGTCTTCTGGACCATATTGACAAACCGCGGAGACATCTTATAACCTCCGGCATCCTGCGCCATACTGCCCTCAAGTGCCGGGGGCGTTGCTCTGCCGCCACAGCCCCACAGGTTACCGTGATAGACATCGTGGTCATCAGGGATCGTGATTGCGGGAACCGTGGTTGTCAGGTCACGGTAGGTGATACACCACAGATACCATTTGTACAGGTAATCTTCTATGGCTCCTTCACCGAAGACGGCAGCGGTTGGAGAGGCGCTCTCATAGACCTGGTCACCAGCAAAGAACAGCAGGTCGGGCTTATGACGTTTGAGGTTGTCAGTCATCCGGCGGTGAGGAAAAAGGATTCCCCATTCAAACGGAAAGTAGCCTGCATCTATCCCTGCCCATACCTTCGGGTCGGGCTTGATGACCTGTTCCATGCATGACAATGAGAGCAGCTTTATATCCTCCTTCTCAATGGGATCATGCTTTACAATGCCGGATAGCATATTGCCGGCATCATGGCCGTAGCGGTACCTTGCAATGAGCCGGTATGGCCTGTCTTCACTGCCGGTGATGCCTGTCAACCTGAAAGAGGCTGTATATGAGGGTGTATCTACGGCACTGGTGGCGACGGTCTGCCACCTGTTCTCATCCATAAGCTGCAGTTCCACCGAGTCGCACAGACCCTTGCCCACAGGCATCAGTTGTGCAGTCATCTTAAGAATACTCCTGCTGAGTGTATACTGAGCCGTGACCAGCGGACCGGTACTGCGCTCCCGGTAGCTGAGCATGCGGGAGCCTCTCACACGCCACCCGGCAAAGGAGAAGCGTGTGGCTGAAAGGCCCCTTCTTTCCGAATGCGATACCAGGGCGACATTGCCCGTCAGCTCTGCCGGTTCTATCTGAAGATCTTCAATGGCTGATATGACACGTCTGGAAGAGGGGTCGACTGCGATGACGTTCAATGAGGTGATGCCCTCACCGGTTGTTTCGGCTGTGATACGCAGGAGAGCCTCCTTCCAGTCCCTGAAGCCCTCTTCAGCATATGCCGGGTAATCATCCGGTTTCGAGAGGTCACGGACAAACACTTTGCCGCTGGCATCGAGGCCGATGAATAGTCCTGCCCCTTCCCCCCAGGAGTGAAATATCAGGCTGGCTGAGAGATGATCAAGATGGGATCCTGCGCCGAGGAGCACGCCTGCTGCAGCATCGCTTCCATTGCCGCTGAGGCTGCCACCCGGGGGGGGATAGCTGCTCCGGCTGCCACCCGCATTACTGCCGCCGCCGGTGAGTATACCTGATGCAGGTCCGGCTTCTTTTCGGATGTTTACCATGGTTATGAGGTTGCCCTCTTCAGGCCCTGTTCTCCTGGTCATCAGATGCACGGTTCGCAGGGGGAGGTCGCTGAGGCAGGTGAGCCTTCCCTCCCTGATCTCCCAGTCGGCAAGCCTGTTCGCCCAGAGGTCGGGACCGACCCAGCGGCTGTCAGGGTACCGTTCCCAATCAGATGAATATCCGTTACCTGAGAAGCGGGTGCATGAGACGGACAATAACACAAACATTACCGCAACCAGTGATGTGGCGGTAACGGTGTTGTTTCTGGTCATGGTTATCCTATTTGATGGTTATCTCCGCTAAGATATCATCTTTCATGACATTCTGCCCGGCCCTGACGGCAATCCTGACCACGGTGCCGTTTACCGGTGATTGTATCTCATTCTGCATCTTCATGGCTTCGAGAATCACCAGTGCTTCACCCCTTGTAGCCTCGCTGTTCTCACGGACAAGGACATCGATGATCTTGCCGGGCATGGGAGCCCTGACAGCTACTGTTCCTGTCTTTCCGCGTCCCGTTTTGAGTACTTTTCTCCTCTGCATCGAAATGGGAGTCTCCACGGTAAACTCATGGCTGATGTCATTGAAGAGAATCTCGTATCTGTTTTGCCTGACACGTACTATCTCCACGGGATACCTGCGGTTCTTCCACAGCACATGGATGCCGTACTTCTCATCCTCGCGAAGCTCAACGGTGTACTCCCTGCCGTTGACTTTTATGACATTACGCAGCGGAAGGGGGAAAGTAAACTTGTGTCCCTCGCCCGAGAGGGCGTAGAGTCTCCTGATACCTGGTTTTTCAGACTTCATGCTTTCAGAATTGAGTGAGTCTTTTTCTCAACAGCCATGGTGTGAGCTCCTTTCCCTGGTCAAAACTGATATTTGATTTTTTCTCCGCGAGGTTCTCCTCAGCGAAAAGCTTCGTTGCCAGCCAGGCAGCGATGGTCTCCTCGTATTCGCTGCTGGTGTGGTATTTCTCCAGGTCTTTTTCGATGAAGGCCGTTGTGAAGGTGCCCTCCTGGAATTTTTTGTTGCGCATCAGCATACGGAAAAAGGGGAGTGTTGTCTTGGTACCCCTGATCCAGACCCTGTCGAGGGCTTTCTTGGTGTTGGTGATGGCCTCCTTACGGCTGTCGCCGGTGACAATCAGTTTGGCTATCATTGAGTCGTATGCGGCAACTATGGGTGATCCGGCCCTGACGCCCGTGTCAACGCGTATGCCCTCCTCCTCGGGAAGGCTGATATTCTCTATCCTGCCAGGTGATGGGGCAAATCCTGCCTGTACATCCTCTGCGTTGATGCGGCACTCAATAGCCCAGCCGGTGAGTGTTACGTCCTCTTGCCGCATCGCGAGCTCCTCACCGCCTGCGATACGAATCTGCTGTTCAATAAGGTCTATGCCCGTGATCATCTCCGTCACCGGATGCTCCACCTGAATGCGGGTGTTCATCTCCATGAAATAGAAGTTGCGGTCGGAGTCGAGGAGAAATTCTACGGTGCCTGCCGAGTAATAACTCACGGCTCTTGCTATTGTCACGGCGACATCGCCCATCGTCTTTCTCAATTCATCGTCCAGGGCAGGAGAGGGGGCTTCCTCGAGCAGCTTCTGATGCTTGCGCTGAATGGAGCACTCTCTTTCACCCAGGTGGATGACATTCCCGTGCGTATCGCCAAGTATCTGAAATTCAATATGTTTAGGATTCTCAATATATTTCTCAATAAATACGCTGGGGTCGTTGAATGCTTTCTCAGCCTCGCGGCTGGCCATATTGAACATCTTCTCCATCTCCGACTGCTGGCGGACGATGCGCATTCCCCTGCCACCGCCACCGGAGGCAGCCTTGATAATTACCGGGTAACCTATTCGGGCTGCATGTTTCAGTGCCTCCTCCTCATCGGCGACACTTCCCGGAGTACCCATGGCCATGGGTATATTGTGCCGCAGGGCTATCTGCCTGGCGATGGTTTTGTTACCCATCTTGTATATTGCGTCGGGCGAGGGGCCGATGAAGATAATCCCGTTATCCCTGCACTTCTCGGCAAAGTATGCGTTCTCGGCAAGAAAGCCGTATCCGGGATGGAGCGCATCACATCTGTGCTCTGAGGCTACAGAGATCAGTTTTTCTATATCGAGAAACACCGGTATCACAGCCTCTGCATCATCCTCGTCATGAATTATGCTGGCTGACGAGAGGTACATTGCGTCGGGTTCCGCCTGGGTTCGTATGGCGACGCATTCAATTCCCATCCTGCGGGCCGTACGCATGATCCTGACGGCTATCTCGCCGCGGTTTGCTATCAATATTCGCTTAATTCTTATCATTTAGTGTTTTTTCTGCTGCAAAGTCTATTTGGTTTACATTCAGTTTACTTTGTTCAGTCTTCATTCTTCATTCTTCAGTCCTCAGTCTTCAGTCCTCAGTCTTCAGTCCTCAGTCCTCAGTCTTAAGTCTTCAGTCCTCAGGTAATCAATTAGTTACAGACTGCCGACTGCCGACTGCCTAAAGCGGCATATTCCCGTGCTTCCTCGACGGCACTTTCACACTCTTGTTTTCCAGTGCCGCGAATGCTGAGAGCACCTTTTCGCGGGTGGTGGCCGGGTCGATGACCTCATCGATATACCCCTTCTCGTCAGCGATGAAGGGATTGGCCACCTTTTCGCGGTATTTCTTCAGCAGCTCCTTCTTCAGTGCCACCGGATCTGCTGCTGCTGCCAGTTCGCGCCTGTAGAGAATGGCCACGGCGCCGTCAGGACCCATCACGGCTATCTCAGCCGAGGGCCAGGCGTAGTTGAAATCTCCGCCCATGCCGCGGCTGTTCATTACAATGTAAGCACCGCCGTAGGCCTTGCGCAGTATAACGGTTATGCGCGGCACTGTCGCCTCGGCATAGGCAAAGAGCAGCTTTGCTCCGTGTCTTATGATGCCTGAATGTTCCTGGTCCTTGCCGGGGAGGAACCCAGGCACATCCTCGAGAGTCAGAATCGGTATATTGAAAGCATCGCAGAAGCGTATGAACCTGGCGGCCTTGGTAGATGAATCGATGTCGAGCACGCCGGCCAGAACCTTGGGCTGGTTGGCTACTACACCGACGGTTTTTCCCTCCATCCGTCCGAACCCCGTAATGATATTGGGTGCAAAGAGCTCGGAGGTTTCGAAGAAGCTGTTGCGGTCCACTATAAGGTTGATAACGTCACGCACGTCATAGGCCTTGTTGGGGTCATCAGGGACAATATCCCGCAGCCTGGGATTTACATCGGGAGTATCGCCTTTATATTCTGCGGCTGGTGGGTTCTCCAGATTGTTGGAAGGCAGATAGGAGAGGAGTTTTCTTACGGCAATGATGGTATTCTCCTCATCATCGTAGATCATGTTTGCCACTCCGCTCCGGCGTGCGTGAACCTCGGCGCCCCCCAGCTCTTCGCTGCTTATCTCCTCATTGAGCACCTCCTTGACCACGTTCGGTCCTGTTACGAACATATAGCTCGTGTTGCTGGTCATAAAGACCCAGTCAGTCAGGGCTGGGGCGTAGACGGCACCACCGGCGGCAGGTCCCATTATCACCGAGAGCTGGGGGATGATCCCTGATGACTGTATAATGTTGTTGAAGATAGCGGCATAGCCGTTAAGGCTGGCAATACCCTCCTGTATCCTTGCGCCTCCTGAGTCGTTGATGCCAATGAACGGGGCGCCCATTTTGAGTGCCATCTCCTGTACTTTGGCAATCTTGCGGGCATGGACTATGCCCAGTGAGCCACCCATGATGGTAAAATCCTGTGCGAAGGCAAACACCAGCCTGCCGTCGATCTTACCGTGACCGGTAACCACACCGTCACCATATGCCATCTCAACCTTTCCGAATTCAACACCCTGGTCTGAGGGTGTAACGTAGGCGTCAATCTCTTCAAATGTGCCGGAATCGAACAGGAGGGCTATCCGCTCATGTGCCGTCAGCTTTCCCTTGGAATGCTGCCTTTTGATGCGCTCCGCACTGTATTGCTTCCTGTATGCCTCCTCCCGGTCAAGGTACGATCTGAAATATTTTCCGTTTATCTCCATTTTAATGAGGGTATGGTAATCTGCCGCATGCCTTTGATAATCGCATGACAAAAGTCATTAATTTGCATATAATATGCAAACCTATTTTTCGAATGAAGACAGGCCGACTGATCTAAACGGCTCTTAAACTGATGTTTGCCGTTAGAACAATATTATTTGACAAACTCCCTGATAGTCTCCGCCCAGAGTCGGTACCCCTCATATGAGAGATGGAGGCCGTCAATGCTGCACTTACGAGGCAGGTGATTGTTGCTGTCGGCCATGACGCTGAAGAGGTCGATGTAGGTATGCCCGAATTCAGATGCAAGAGCCTTCAACCTGCCGTTGAGCTCCATTATCAGTTCAGTCTTGTCAGTATGGTTTCGTGCCATGCCTGTGGCAGGGTTTACCGGTAGTACGCTCTCAACATACACCTTCGTGCGGGGACTCTCCATCCGTATCCGTTCCAGGATGGTCCGGTAGTTGGCAGTGATCTCATCCACGGTCATATTCCGGGAAAGATCGTTTACGCCAATCATGATAAATATCTTTGCCGGCTGGAGCTTTGTGACGGCATCGAGGCGCAGAAGCACCCCTTCGGTCACGTCTGCGCTGATGCCCCTGTTGCGGCACCTGTTGTTACCCAGCAGTTCGAACCACTCTGCACCGTCAGTGATGCTGTTGCCCAGAAAGACTATCTCATTTTTGCTGTCAGGGAGATGATCATACATATCCTTGCTGTGCCACCAGTAGGCAGAGTACTTTGAGCTGTCAACGACGGCAGCGGGCTGCTGCCCATAGGTTGCGAAGAGAGTGAGGAGCCCGGTGATTGATAGGATGAGTGACTTTTTCATACGTTCATTGAATTTTTGTTTTATTGGCCGGAGGGAACTTGCATGAGATATTAATCAGATACTTTTCTGAACTCCTGGTCATGTCAGTTTCATTAATTGTAGTCTTTGATTACCTGCACCATTTTGTCATACTTTGCCTCCATATCCTTCAGCAGGGCAATCTGTGCCCTGTTCCTCCGTAGGTTGTGTTCAGGGTAGCTGATCTTGTAGTAGACGTCTCCTGCGATGTAGTCAGTCAGGAATCTGGTGGCCATGATGTAGGTGAGCAGTTTAGGCGCGAAGGGTATGTATTCAATCTCAGTGGCATTGAGGGTTCCCATGGCCTCAGAGAGGTATCCCTCGGCGTAAGCCCTGAATATGTCAATGTTCATCGATACTGCCTTAAGGTCGAGGCTGTCTTCGTCTGCACTGTTGGCAGCGGTCCGTATAGCATCGCCGAAATCATAGTGCACATACCCGGGCATGACTGTGTCGAGGTCGATGAGGCAGAGGGCCCTGTCATTTGTATCGAAGAGGATATTGTTGAATTTGGTGTCGTTGTGGGTGATCCTTAAGGGAATGGTTCCTTCACGACCCAGTCTGATGATGACCTTCATCTCCTCCTCCCGGGAGGTTATGGCCTCTATCTCGTCACGGACCTGCGGGACCCTTCCCGCTGGATCTTCATCTATTACCCGGTGAAAGCTCTCCAGTCGTTTTTCTATGTTGTGAAAATCGGGTATGGTCTCATGCAGCGGCTCGCCTGGCAGGTCTGCAAGCATGGTCTGAAAACGTCCGATGGCTTTGCCTCCCTCGTAGGCCCTGTGGTATGAGTCGACCCTCTCGTAGGAGCGGTGGTCGGAGATGAAGAGGAACATCCTCCAGAATTTGCCCTCCTCATCGATGTGGTATGATTTGCCAGTGACGGTAACAGGCATCAGTGTCATGCACTCCCTTTTCGGGTCGCTGCCGGGGATAGCGGCTATTTTTCTGCGCAGGTGGGCGGTGACCCTCTCGATATTCTCCTGAAGCCTTGGCACATCCCTGAATACATTATCGTTGATCCGCTGCAGGATATAGTCATCACAATCCTTCTCCCCGGTGATTATCCGGTAGGTGTCATGAATATGGCCCGGGCCGAAGCTCTCCCCGGTAAGAAAAGTGCCCTCCGCGCCGAAGTGGCTGAATATCTCCTGCAGGTCAGCTTTCATTGCCGGAGAGGTTATCTTCCTTTCAGCCTGTATCCGTGAATAGAGTAGTAGAGCAGTATAAGATAAGACGGAATGCAGACCCAGTATGCGGCCTGAGTGCTGAATATGTCAGCCAGTTTCCCGTAGATGAGTGGTATGATGGCCCCGCCCACGACCGACATGACCAGCAGTGCTGAGGCAGTCTTGGTGAACCGCCCCACGCCGTTGAGCGCCAGGGGCCACATAGATGGCCAGACAAGCGCATTGGCCAGTCCCAGGAGCGCCACAAAGAGAACGGTAACCGGTATCGTTAGCGTGACGGCGTCAAAGGTGACAAGGTCCCTGAAGGGCATTGTGATCTGTGCAGCCGCCGGCGCGAATATTGCTCCCAGTGAGAAGATAATACCCAGGATGGCCGATATCCTCAGGGCATTAACCTGTGACAGTGCCTTTGGTATCAAGATGATACCCATGATATATCCCAATATCATCCCGAGCATCGTAAGTGATGTAAAGTATTTGGCCGATGACATTCCGATGTCCAGCGACTGGCCATACCTTATGATAGTGTCTCCGGCAATGACCTCCACACCGACGTAGAAGAAGAGTGCCACGGCCCCGATGATCATATGCGGGAAGTGCCATATGCTTGTCTTGTTAACGTTGGTCTCGCCGACAGATGGCTCCTCGGCATCGGTATCCACCTCGGGCAGGTGCGCAAAGCGGAGCAGAAGCCCCAGTGCCACGAGTACAACTGCCATGATGATATAGGGATTGATGACCCGTGTTGCCAGGAGGTCAAGTATCTCAGCACGCGCCAGGGCATCGGTGGCGGCGGCAAGCTGCGCATCCAGGATATGCGAGTCCTTGAGTATGTGGGCTCCGAGGATCACCGGAGCGATGGCGCCGGCAAACTTGTTGGCTATGCCCATCATGCTTATGCGCTTTGCGGCACTCTCACGGGGACCAATAATGGTAACATATGGATTTGATGCGGTCTGGAGCAGTGCCATCCCTGTTCCCTGTACAAACAGGCCGAGAAGGAAGATGGCATAGTTGCGGGCCAGGGCGGCAGGGATGAAGATGAGAGCCCCGACAGCCATGACCCAGAGTCCTATCGACATGCCGTTCTTGAACCCGGTCTTCTTAAGCACTGCCGAGGAGGGCAGCGACATCACGAAGTATGAGATGTAAAAGGCGGTGGTCACAAAGTAGGCCTGGAAATCGGTCAGCTCACAGGCAGTACGCAGGAAGGGAATCAGGATGCCATTAAGCCATGTGACAAACCCGAAGATGAAAAAGAAAATAGCTATCACCGTCATACCGACGATATAATTCTTCCGGCTTATGGGGGCCGCTGCTTCAACTGTAGTCATCGTTGTTACTTTAAGGTGTGATCTTAATTATTGGATTACCTCCTTTAACAACAGGAGGGTCAGGGTTCAAAACTAATCTTTTAATAAATAAACTGCAATATCGAAAAACATTGTTTATTCCTGCTGTGAAATAAAAGCGTTACATTCTCTTGTCACTGTTTCACTCTATATTGTTAATTTTGCGGCATAGAAAGGAATTATGGAAAAAAGGGATGTCATTGAAAGAATAAAAAGCAGGAAAGCCTTCATCAGCGATATGGACGGCGTCATCTATCACGGTAACAAATTGCTCCCGGGCGTTCCCGAGTTTGTTGATTGGCTTAAGAGGGAGAACAAAAAGTTTCTCTTCCTGACAAACTCAAGCGAGAGGACCCAGAGGGAGTTGCGGGAGAAGATGCAGCGTCTGGGAATTGATCTCGACGAGGATGTCTTCTATACCAGTGCGCTGGCTACAGCACAATTTCTTGCTTCTCAGAAGCCCGGGGGTACTGCTTACATCATCGGTGAGGCAGGACTGATCAATGCGCTTTACAACGCCGGATTCACGATGAATAACTACAATCCTGACTACGTTGTCGTAGGCGACACCCGCAGCTATAGCTTCGAGAAGATTGAGCAGGCAGTCAACCTCGTTTTGAAAGGGGCCAAGCTCATCGGGACCAATCCTGATCTCACCGGCCCGGTGGAAAACGGCATCATCCCTGCCACCAAGGCTCTTATTGCACCCATAGAGATGGCTACGGGACGCAAGGCCTACTTTGTCGGAAAGCCCAATCCGCTGATGATGAGAATAGCTCTGAAGAAGATAGGCTGTTCCAATGAAGAGACGGTAATCATCGGTGACAGGATGGATACGGATATCATTGCAGGGATAGAGTCTGAGATAGACACACTGCTGGTGCTGACCGGCATATCCACATTGAAGACGATTGACAAGTTTCCTTACAGGCCGGCATACATTCTTGACGGAGTGGCAGACCTGGTAGAGTGAGATCCGGGAAGAGAGCCCGGCCCTTCATGACCCTGTTGCTGGCGCCGGTGCCTCCTGCGGGCCTCAGCGGACAAACTGACAGAAAATAACCAAGGAAAAAACAGATATGAAAAGAGTTCTCCTGGCAACTATCCTGGCTATACTCATGATGCTGCCCTCACCTGCACAGAAGGCTGTCAGGGTTACCTATAAGACTATTGTCAACGGCAGGGAGATGCGAGGCGATGCCCGCACTTTCATTGAGAGCGACGGTGTCGCAGTGAAGCTCTCCGCCACACCCCGGGATCCGGACCGGAAAGAGATGCCTGCACCGGTGCAGTCGTCCTACATTGACCTGGCAGGCAGGAGATACATCCGGCTGGCTGACATGCCTGACGGGACGAGGATAAGCACTGTGACGTCCTTCACCGATATGCCTGTGGCTGAAGCAACGGGAGAGAAGGAGACAATAGCAGGTTATGAATGCATGAAAACCAGGCTGACATGGTTCTCCAATACCATTGAGATATGGTATACGGAAGATGCCGGTGTGGCGGGTACGCCCATCCCGGCATACGGTGTGCCTGAGGGGCTGGTGCTTCGGGTAGTGCGCAACGGGAACAATGTTACCGAAGCTGAAAAGGTCGAGCAGTTTGACAAAGGCCAGCTTGATATATCCCTTCCCGGCGATCTCGGCAGTAGCGTTGACATAATGGCCTTTGACCACTACCTGAGGGAGGCTTTTATCACAACGGTAACTGTTTTTGACAATGAGGTGATTAACTGGGAAGGGGAGGTGACCAACCCACCAATGGGGGATGAAGGTGTGGTCTACCGCTTTGCGGGGGGAACGGTCATCCTGAAAAAGGTAAGACTGCCACAGGTGCATGACCGGTACAGCCTCTTTGCCGAGGTGACGCAGTATTCGGCCGGTGATGCCTATGATCGCACCGGCACCGTCTTTGTCATACCGCAGGGTGACCCCCTGACTTTTCTCGACGGTTTGACGAAGGGGCATACGGAGCTGCCCCTTTATACCGACAGGCACGGCAAGGAGTACCGGAGTGTGGCAGCAACTGAAGTATATCAGCCTCCGGTGGAGCTGGTGAGGTTTTTCACCCCGTTCGGCGTCAGGAACTTCAACGACAGGCGGACGGTTCCGGGCCTGACCTGGCAGGATTCAGCTTTCTACAGGCAGGATATCACCCATTACCTTCCGCTGCTCCGGGGAGAGGCCTGGATAGGAGCATTCATAGGTAACTATGACAGGGGAGGGCACAGGCTCTCGCTGAGGCTTAGGTACTACCCTGAAACGAGGGAGATGGAACCTGAAAGATCCGGGGAGACCTGGATATCCTCCCTCTTCAACACTCTTCCGATCATGGAGATGGCAGGACAGCAGTACGGTACCATGTTCGACGGCGACACCCTCACCGTGAAGGTGGATATTCCTGAAGGGGTGAATGATATGAAGATGGTATACATCACCACCGGCCATGGGGGATGGGGTGGTGGCGACGAATTCAACCAGAAGCTGAATGAGCTTTTTGTTGACGGCAAAAAGGTATGGTCGTACATACCCTGGCGGAGCGACTGCGGAACATACCGGCTCTTCAACCCTGCCTCGGGCAACTTCTGGAACGGGCTTTCATCATCTGACTACTCCCGTTCGGGATGGTGTCCGGGGTCGCTCTCCGAGCCGCTGATAATACCTCTCAACGGGCTTATACCGGGTATACATACCATCAGCGTGACAGTGCCCCTGGGCAAGCCTGAGGGCAGCAGTTTCTCCCACTGGAACATCAGCGGAGTGCTGGTCGGACATCTGTCAAAATAGCAGATGCTGTAATATTTTAATGAAATATATATCATTCTTTTGGGAATTAATGCTGGTTATTTAGTAAATTAGTATTGATTTTTACTTCTACTAACCCTAAAAACTTACCTATGGAAAGACCAACCCTATTAAGTAAGTATTTAACCCTGATTGTTGCATTCTTCCTTTTGTGCGGCGTGGTAAACGCCCAGAACGTGACAGTTACGGGTACCGTTACAGGCTCTGATGACGGCTTGCCGCTCGGTGGAGTAACGGTGTTGCAGAAAGGCACTTCCAATGGTGTCTTATCAGACTCTGATGGAAATTATTCCATCACAGTACCAAGGAGTTCAACCCTGGTATTTTCGTTTCTTGGTATGGAGTCCCAGGAGTTCGTTGTTACCGATCAGCGAGTCATCAATGTGGTGATGTCAACGACCACTACAATGATGGACGAGATTGTGGTGACGGCCCTCGGCATCTCACGCGAGAAAAAATCTCTCGGCTTTGCTGTGACGGAAGTCTCCGGTGATGAAGTTGCCCTGGTTAAGGACCTGAACATTACCAACAGTCTCTCCGGAAGGGTGTCCGGAGTTGTAGTCACGCAGGGGGCATTCGGCCCCGGCAGCAGCTCCCGTGTCATTATCCGCGGTAACAACTCGATCACCGGAAACAACCAGCCCCTATATGTGGTTGACGGTGTTCCCATTGACAACTCCGGTTACGGTACCGCCTCCACTGCCAACACGGGAGAGTACTCCAAATCGGACTTCGGCTCAGGTGTCTCTGACCTGAACCCTGATGACATTGAGTCCATGTCAGTGCTCAAGGGGCCTAACGCAGCAGCTCTCTACGGATCCCGTGCAGCCAACGGTGTGATCCTTATCACAACCAAAAAGGGAACCCGCAACAGGGGTCTGGGTGTAACCTACACCGGCAACTTCACTTTCGAGACTCCTATGATACTGCCACAGTACCAGAATGAGTACGGACAGGGAACCGGCGGGAACATAACCACCATTTATGATGAACTGAGGACCACCGGAGGATCATGGGGAGCAAAGCTTGACGGATCATCGCAGCTCTATTACAACGGTGAGACCAGGCCCTATTCACCCCTGCCTGACAATGTCAAGAACTTCTTTGAAACAGGATCCACGCTTGTTAACACACTTGCTATAGACGGCGGGACAGATAAAGCAGCAATAAGGTTTTCATATACCAATACCGCTGCTGATGCTATCATCCCCGGGTCTGTACTCGGCCGTCACAACTTCAATCTCAGGGGTACGGCTGATCTGACTGACAAGCTTAATATCGACGCCAAAGTGACCTACTTCGTACAGGAGGGAAATAACCGCCCGATACTTGGTACCGAAGGTGTACTGGCCTATGTTTACAACACACCTCGTAACGTCGACTTTGAAGATCTGAAAGATTACCAGAACCCTGCAGACTATAGTGTAAAGTCTGTCACCAACGGCTCGGGTAACCCCTACTGGTATCTCCTCCATGACAGAAACGACGACTTCAGGGACCGCGTACAGGGCTTTGCCAAGGCTACGTATAAGTTTACGGACTGGCTCTCTGCATTTGTGCGGATCGGTACCGATGTTGTAAATGAGAAACTCGAATCGATTTCAAATGTTGGTCACTGGTACTTTCCTGCCGGCCGGCTGAACTTCAGCAAGACGCGATCATCGGAGACGAACCTCGACGCACTTTTGATGTTCAGCAAGTCTCTTACGCCCAAACTTATGCTTGATGCCAACGTCGGTGTTAACCACATGTATCAGACATATGAGCAGCAGGGTGTCTATGCCGAGAACTTCAAGATACCAACCAAGGCCACACTTGAGAGTGCTGCAAATACTATTCCTTCGTACACACCCATGAGGGAAAAGATAATCAACTCAGTGTATGGTTCGGCAGTTCTCTCATATGACAACCTCTTGTTCCTTGAGGCAACTGCAAGGAATGACTGGTCATCAGCGCTCGCACCGGGTTACTGGTCATATTTCTATCCCTCCCTGAGCGGTTCAGTACTTATAAGTGAACTGTTCGATCTCCCGGTGATGGATTATGGCAAATTACGTGTCAGCTGGGCCAAGGTGGGATCGGATACCAGCCCCTATTTGCTGGACAATGCCTACGATATGGCTTCCGCTGCCGGCAGTTACCTGGGTCTTACAATACTGACACGACCCTCTACAAGGTATAATCCCTTCCTCAAGCCGGAGCAGACAAGCTCGATCGAGTTCGGAGGAGAGTTCAGGTTTTTCAAGAACAGGTTATTTGCTGACCTGTCGTATTACAATATCAAGTCCTACAACCTGATAATGAACGTGCCTATTCCTGCAGCCACGGGTTATACATCTGAGCATACCAATGTAGGGGAACTCACCAATAAGGGATTCGAGATATTGCTGGGAGGGATCCCGGTTTCGACAAACGGATTCACCTGGGAGGTGTCAATGAATATGTCAAAGAACAACAACAAGCTTGAGGAACTGATCGAAGGGCTTGACAGCTATACATTCTCGACGACCAACAGCGGTGTGGTACTTGTCCAGGCAACCGTCGGTGGCGGTTACGGCGATATTTATGCCACGACCTACAAGAGGAATGAAAACGGGGATGTGATAGTTAATGCTGCCGGACAGTTCATTGTCGGCGACCGGGAGCTTGTTGGAAACTACCAGCCCGACTGGATTGGAGGGCTCACAAATGTCTTCTCATACAAGAACCTTACTCTCAGGATGCTGATAGACGCCCGCATAGGAGGTCAGATCTACTCAGGTACCGATGCTGCCCTCGATGCTTCGGGTACTTCCGTCAGGACACTCGACTACAGGGAAGGAGGAATAGTAATTGATGGCGTTGTTAATACAGGTACCGCAGAGGCTCCTGTATGGAGTCCGAATACTGTGAACATCAATGCACAGCAATACTGGGGGTCATATTCCGGTATCGGAGAGAACTATGTATATGATCAGACAAACGTCAGGCTCAGGGAGATATCACTTTCGTACACCCTGCCATCCTCGGTCATGAACAAGACGTTTATCAGGGGTGCATCTATAGGCATTACAGGACGAAATCTGTTATTCTTCTATAATGCAATGGAGAACTTCGATCCCGAAACAAGTTACAGTGTAAGTAACTACTCTCAGGGTCTGATGTATTATACCCTGCCGACAACCAGAAGTCTGGGTCTGAATCTGAGACTTTCATTTTAACCATTAAAAGTTAAAACTATGAAACCATACAAAATTATATTACCGCTCATATTCGCACTGGGTCTTTTTGGTTGTACCAAGAACTTTGAGGATATCAACAAGGATCCCAATGCAATCACAGCAGACGAAGCCAGTGCCAGGTACTTCATCACGGTACCGCAGTTCAAGCTCTTTGCACCTGACAGGTATCCCTACTGGAGGATACACCTGATTCACTGCGACCGTTTTGCCGGCCAGTTCCTGTTCGGATTTAACTACTCGTGGTGGAATGACGGGCTTGGCTATTCCTACAACTCGGCATATACTGATGCAGGCTGGGACTTCCTTGCCGGTTATTTCGGCCAGCTCGATAACTTCCTCAAGCTCACAGCCACGGGAGGTGATTTTGAGAATGAGTATATGTACGCTGTGGGCCTCATTATGAAGGGAATGTACTACCAGATGTACACTGATGTCTTTGGTGAGATACCTTACTCCGAAGCAGGCGATCCGGATATTCTCTTACCTAAGTACGACACCCAGCTTGATATCTACAAGGGTATCATTGCAGACCTGGATGCCGCCATGGCTACTATCGGCAGTGCAACGAGAACAGGCGACGGGGTGGATGACCTCGGTGTAAATGACCTTTATTGCCAGGGTGATCTGCAGCAGTGGAAGCGTATGGCCAACACACTTAAGCTGCGCATAGCCATGAGAGCCCTGGGTGCTCCCGGAAATGACTTCTCAACCAATGCCATCACCCAGGCTCTCGGTGCTCCCCTGTTGTCCGGAGCCTCAGACAATATCCTGATGGAAAAGGATAATGTCATTTCACAATGGACCTCTGCAGCCTACAGCGATGTATGGCAGAACTTTGGCAACGCTGCAGGTTGGACTATTGGCAAGGAGCTGATAGATTACCTCAGGGACTATAATGATCCGAGGCTTTCAAAATATGCCAAACCGGCAGCAGGAGGGACCTTTACCTTCGTGAGACCAGCATCCGGAAGCGATTATGATCTCTTCCCCAAAAGAGTTGACTTCATCGAGCAGACACTGATTGACGCAGGTGCCGTGGTAACGAGGGTTGACAATGGTGATGAAGTGACCATGGGTATTGAGGCCAACAAATATTACATCGGCCAGCCGGTCAGGCTCAACGGCTTCATCAAGCCCCTCGTTAGGATGGAGTACTTCTGCACTCCTGCCGATGAGATCTATGCCAAGAAGGGCACAGGTCAGAAAATCAGGGAGGAGTTGGTGATGTCAAGTGCTGAAGCTTCATTCCTGAAGGCTGAGGCCATCGTACGCGGTCTGACAGGCGGTAACGCCCAGGCTGAATTCGAGGCTGGTATTACTTCCGCCATGAAGCTCTGGGGTGTCGCCGACGGTGCAATAGCCACATATATTGCTGAGGAAGATCTTGCCGACATATCCGGAGGGACCACTGACGAGAAGCTGGAGAAGATAGCTGTTCAGAGATGGATAGCCGCCTACACTGACGGTTTTGAAGCATGGGCCATTGTACGCAAGACAGGCTATCCGGCCTCACTGGCTGCGGGCGTTACCGACTTTGATATCTATGCTCCCGGCGACATAAACGGTGTATATCCGGAAAGGCTGAAATATGGTACCAATGCTTACAGCCAGAACGGGGATAACCTGAATATAGCCATCGGCAGACAGGGAGCCGATGCTATGGATACAAAGCTCTGGTACTCCAAGCCTTAGGAGACAACAGCAAGCTTTCCAATGAATACTACTGCCCGGTGATTTATGCGCCGGGCAGTAATTTTTTAGTATGTCCTGGTCATGGTCTGCGGGACGGCGATGATGAAATCGGCCAGCCCTGTGTTGTCGGGATCGAGCGTCCCAATCTCATCCTGCAGAACGGTGGTGATTGTTGCCACCTTGATGCCGGGCCTGTAAAGCTTGAGATAATAAATGATACCCTGGTAGTTCTCAGAGTGGTACGCCCCGTTGTAGTGTATGAATGTCTGTCCCTGCTCAAGGTTACTGACGATAAAGTGAGCCATTGTGGCATCCTTGGCTGCCTGGGCCTTGGGGAAGTTCTCATTGGGCTTGCCTCCCATACCCGGCATGCCGTGCATCGACATCATATCCTTGTAACATTTCAGCTCCGGGTCATAAGGCATGGGCAGGGGGGCAATAAGATTCTTTGCCCCTGCAGTGAGGCTGTCAAGCACCTCAAATCCGCTCCTTGATACCATGGAAGCATATCTTCTGGGAATGTTGGTAGCAATAAAGGGGAGACCGTTCTTCCTGGCAAACTCCACAAGCGGCCTGTAGTCGGTTTTGTAGTTTTTCCAGAGTTTGACTTCAGCCTCAAACTTGTCAGCCTCATAGCGTTGCGCCAGGTATTCGTCAAGAACCAGCTGGTCATCAGATTCAAACATCTCAGCACCAAGGACAAGTTTGGTGCCGGCGATACTGTAGAGGTCAGCAGTAACTTCATATTCCAGCCAGTGGGAAATGGGATTGTCATGAAGCTCTCCGAAAAAGACCACGTCAGCTGAGCTGACGGTTGCGATCATCTCCTGGTAGCCGGTAGTCTTGCCATCACTGTCGTATAGCATGTATGCCGGCTTGTCAGATCTGAAGGAGATAAGGGCAAGTGACAGGGTGAAAATAAGGAATGGTGATGTTTTCATAGTGCCGGGGTATTGATCTTTTGCTAACAGATACAAATAAAAACAAAAAATGTTCTTCCCGGCCCCGTTATGACTATTTGTTACTGTGAGCCGTAAGCATGGCTTTCACGTTATAATCCTTGGTGTAGTAGAATGCCGACCTTCCCTGTTTGTCTTTGATTAGAGGGTCGGCGCCACGTTCGAGGAGAATATTCACCACCTGGCAGTGCCCCCGTGATGCTGCAGCGAAGAGGGCTGTGGCACCCGTACCGGTCTGCAGGTCGACCTGTGCGCCGTGATCAAGAAGCATACTGACGATGTCACTGTTTCCCTTCAGGGCAGCCAGCACCAGACTGCTGTTACCGTTTGCCGTCTGCATATCCGCCTTCGCACCGTGGCCGAGCAGAATCATCACTATTTCGGTGTGACCCTCCTGGGCGGCCAGAACCAGGGCAGTGGCACCATTGCTGTCCTGCAGGTTTGCGGCGGCTCCCTTGCCGAGCAATACCCTGACGACATCGGCATACCCGTTCTGTGAAGCCATGATCAGTGCCGTTGATCCGTGACTGTCACGCAGATCAGTGTCTGCCCCCCTGTCGGTCAGGAGGCTGACGATCTTACTGTGCCCGTACAATGAGGCTACTATCAGCGGCGTTGCACCGTTGTCAGGAGCCACATTCAGGTCAGCGCCGCTTTCGATAAGCAGCCTGACAACGTCGGTATGTCCGTTCTGCGCTGCCATGTAAAGGGCGGTGGTGCCGTTGGCGGTATGCAGGTCAGGATCGGCACCCTTGCTGATTAACACCCTGCAGATATCTGCTGCACCTATCTCCGAGGCACACATAAGCAGACTCGCCCCGTACTTGTTGCAGTAGTTTGCATCATCAATAGTTTCCGCAATGGCCAACGCGTTTTTCAGATCGTTGCAGCCGAGGGCATCATACAGTTTCTTCGGTGAGCCTTTGGTCTGGGCTTCGGCAGGCATCAGGCATAACAATAGCATTAAGGCAACGGATGCCGCATTGACGAACGTTTTCATTTGACCGCTGTAAAATATTCAAAAATAAATATAGGACAGCAGGTTATGTCAGACAAGTCATATTTGATCTTCAGCATCATGCTGATGACCAACAACTCTTTTTTGAAGACATTATATTTAGAAACAGTAGCTTAACCTTCTATCCGGGCCGGATGAAAGTCACTTCCTGAAGTGCCTGATCAGGTAAACAACGACGGCAGAAATGATTATCGATAGTGTTATCATCAATCAGATTTAAGGATGCAGGGCCCGGGACAGGGGCAGGTGACAGGAAGGAAGGAAGGAAGGAAGGAAGGAAGAAGAAGATTATCTTAACCCTGTTTTTCTTTTTCTCTCTCAAATCTTCGTGCTATGGCTTCATTATCTTCCCTGGCACGGATATCCCTCTGAAGGGAATACTCTTCTCT
>CALMRD010000176.1 GCA_937871625.1 uncultured Bacteroidales bacterium
ATACAAACGGGACATGGATGCTTACTGCTCAGTCGAATTATTCCAAAAGGTATAAATTCGATGGCCAGTTCTTATTCAGCTATGCAAATAATATTTTAGGTCACAAAGGATTGAAGGACTACAGCAAGGCAACTAACTATAAGATTGGCTGGACATATAATCAAAATGCAAAGGCCCGTCCGGGTTCCAGGTTTTCTGCCAATGTAAATATGAGTTCAAGCGGATATGACAAGACAAACAGTTATACTGTATCAGAGCATGTCACTACTCAGAGACAGTCGAGCGTAAGTTATTCGAAGACATGGGAGGGAACGCCTTTCAACCTTTCTGCCAGCATGAACCACAGCCAGAATGTGAAAAACAAAACTGTCAGTCTCAACCTTCCCAAAATCAGCCGTAATATGAGCAGGATCTATCCCTTCAAGGGAAAGACCGGCACAGGTACAAAGAAATGGTACCAGGAACTTCAATTTCAATATTCTGCATCGCTCGATAACCAGATAAACACATACGACAGTCTTCTTTTTACCAGAAGGGTTTGGGAAAATATGAGAAACGGTTTCAAGCATGAAGCTCCCATAAGCATCCAGTTCCGGCCTTTCAAGAATTTCTCAATTTCACCTCAGATGACCTACAGTGGTGTACTGTATACCCAGAAATATCAGAAGAGATGGGATGTCGCATATTTTAATCCGGACAGGAATGAGACAGTTTCAATGGTTGTAACAGATACTTTACGTGGGATATTCTATGGACACTCATTCAAACCATCAATCAGTGCAAGTTTCAATCCCCAGGTATTCGGGACATACACCTTCAGTCCGGAATCCAGGGTGCAGGCTATACGCCATGTAATGAAACCTTCAGTAAGCTTTAACTATATACCATCACTTGACTGGCTGAGCAGTGACTTTTACAGGACAGTTCAGAGGGATACCCTTGGCAGCATAACAGAGTATTCTGTATATGACGGCAATATTTACGGAACACCCTCATTGTCAAGACGAAGCAGTGGAATCGCCTTTAACCTTACAAATATTCTGGAGGCTAAGGTGTTTGAGAAGAATGACACTACAGGAAAGCCTCAGAAGGTTAAGATCATCGAGAATTTTGGCATATCGACATCCTATAATGTCTTCGCCGACTCAATAAAATGGTCGCCTGTATCAATGGGTTTAAGGACCACCCTGTTTAACAATATCGGAGTTTCAGCAAGCAGTAATTTCAACCTTTATGGTCTGAGCAACACCGGTACTACGATAGGGACATTTGCCTGGACCCAGAATAGAAAGCTTATGCGGCTTACAAACTTCTCGGTAAGCCTTGATTTCGACCTTATGAAACTGATAAGCGGCAATAGGGAAATTAAAACTCCGGCCGTCCCCTCCACGCAGGGAACCCGGTCGCCCGCTTCTCCGGATTCCCGGCAAGACATGCTGACGGGTCCGTCGGACAGGAATCTTGAGGAATCAGGATTTGATGAATATGGCTATTCAGTGTTTGATGTCCCATGGTCAATGCGGGTCAGTTATAATATCAATTACTCCAAACCTGCTTTTAAATCGCTTCTGACACAGACACTTTCTGTAAATGGTAATGTGACCCTTACCAAGAAAATGGCAATAACGTATACCAGCGGATATGACTTTACACAGAAAGAGATCACAATGACCCAGATTGGAATAACCCGCGATCTTCATTGCTGGGATATGAGCTTTAACTGGATTCCTAACGGTACTTTAAAAATGTGGAATTTTACTATCAGGGTTAAGGCTGCAATACTATCAGATCTTAAATACGAACGCCGTAAAGATTATCATGATCTGTATTGAAAAAAAAGGCTGTATCAGAAGATCACAAAGGATGTATGATACAGTTTCCTTTTTATCTCCCTGATATCATTCTGCAACAATCTCAAAGCCAACTTCTACTTTTACTTCGCGGTGCAGCTTTATAACAGCGTTATACTTGCCAACCTCCTTGATCTGATCTTCCGGGAGTGTAATATTTTTGCGGTCAATATCAAATCCTTTTTCTTTTAGGGCCTCGGCAATCTGAATTGTGTTTACCGAGCCGAATATCTTACCTGAAGAACTTGTTTTTGCTCCGATGACCAGGGAGAGGTCAGCAAGCTTTGAAGCTATTTCCTGTGCGGTGACCCTGATCTTTTCTTCCTTATGGGCCCTCTGCTTCAGATTCTCAGCATGCATCTTCCTGGCCGAAGACGTAGCGGCAATTGCATATCCTTTGGGAATCAGGAAGTTACTTCCATACCCGTCTTTAACGTGGACGATGTCATCCTTCTGACCCAATTTATTAACGTCCTGCAGTAATATTATTTCCATGGTTATCCTCTTTATTTTAACAGGTCAGTAACATAGGGAAGAAGTGCAATATGACGGGCCCTTTTAATAGCTTTGGCCACTTTCCTCTGGTATTTCAGGGAAGTTCCTGTGAGCCGCCGTGGTAATATTTTCCCCTGATCGTTCAGAAACTTCTTAAGAAACTCGGGATCCTTGTAATCGATATACTTGATCCTGTTTTTCTTAAACCTGCAGTATTTCTTTTTCTTGACCTCAACAGTAGGCGGAGTCAAATATCTTATTTCTGATTCATTCTGTGCCATCTCTTATTCCTCCTTCAATTTTCCTGATTCTTTTTGTTTTCTTTTCTTTTCTGCATACTCAACTGCAAATTTTTCCATTCGGAAGGTTAGGAACCTTATTATCCTTTCGTCCCTGCGATACTGTAACTCCAGCTTCTCTATCAGATCGCCGGTTGCCTTAAATTCTATCAGATAATAGAAGCCTGTTGACTTCTTCTGGATTGGATAGGCCAGCTTCTTCAGGCCCCAGTTTTCTTCATGAACGATCTCCCCACCATTATCGGTGATGATCT
>CALMRD010000177.1 GCA_937871625.1 uncultured Bacteroidales bacterium
GATTCTCGTGGCAGGGAAGGGTCACGAACCCTACCAGGAAATAAACGGGATTAGACACCATTTTGACGACAGGGAGGAGCTGAAGAAAGCCCTGGCAGATAAGTAAATATTGAAGAGATGCTGTACTATTTGTTTGAATATTTTGACAAGCTGAATGTTCCGGGAGCAGGGGTATTTTCCTATATATCCTTCAGGTCAGCGGCTGCAGTGATAACCTCACTTCTCATCTCACTGCTTATCGGAAAGAGGATCATTATGTTCCTGCAGAAAAAACAGGCAGGCGAAGTGGTAAGGAACCTCGGCCTTGAAGGACAATACCGCAAGGAGGGAACTCCTTCAATGGGAGGAGTGATCATACTGGCATCGATCCTTGTGCCGACGCTCCTGTTCGCACGCCTCGATAATGTCTATGTCCTGCTGATGCTGCTTACCACGGTCTGGCTGGGCGCAATTGGCTTTGTTGATGATTATATTAAGATATTCAAAAAGAACAAGGAAGGACTTGCCGCGAAGTTCAAGCTGGCCGGACAAACCGGACTGGGACTGATTGTGGGGCTTACTCTTTTTCTGAGCGACGATGTAATGATCCGCGAGAGCATAAGGGTCAACGACCTTACCGAGCAGGAAAAGTATGAGATAACAGATAATGGCGGATCAGTGATATCCGGTACTGAGATTGAGATGGAGAAGAAGTCAACAAAGACAACCATCCCCTTTATCAAGAACAACGAATTTGACTACGCCTGGCTGGTGGCTTTCATAAATCCTGAGCACAGACAGCCATGGTCATGGCTTGTATTCGTGCTTATAACAATTTTTATTCTTACAGCCGTATCGAACGGCGCCAATCTTACCGACGGACTTGACGGACTAGCAACCGGCACTTCGGCAATTGCCGGGGTAGCCCTGGCAATACTCGCCTATGTGTCGAGCAATATTATTTACGCCGACTATCTGAATATCATGTTTATTCCCGGCACAGGCGAGCTGGTGATATTTGCTGCTTCATTCACCGGGGCCACCATCGGATTCCTGTGGTATAACTCGTACCCTGCGCAGGTATTCATGGGTGATACAGGCAGTCTTGCGCTTGGCGGCATTATCGCTGTTTTTGCAATTGTAATAAGGAAGGAGCTGCTGATCCCTGTACTCTGCGGGATATTCCTGATGGAAAACCTTTCGGTTGTGATGCAGGTTTCATGGTTCAGGCATACCAGGAAGAAATACGGCACCGGAAGGAGGATCTTCCTGATGGCGCCGCTGCATCATCATTACCAGAAGAAGGGATACCCGGAACCGAAGATCGTTACACGGTTCTGGATAGTGGCACTGCTACTGGCAGTAATAAGTATAGTAACACTGAAGATCAGATAGAAGGATGAAGAGGAAGATCGTGATACTTGAGCAGGGGAGAGCGGTGCCGGCTCGGCAGTGCTGGCACTGAAGGAAGGATTTGATGTATTCGTGTCCGACAGCGGCACGGTTAAGGATAAATATGCTGATATCCTTAACAGGCATAGTATCAGGTGGGAGCAGGGACAACATACCGAAGAGGCGATACTTTCTGCCGATGAGGTTATCAAGAGCCCCGGCATCAGGGAGGATGCACCCCTCATAGTAAAAATACGGGAAAAAGGCATTCCGGTAATTTCAGAAATAGAGTTTGCCGGGCGCTACTGCCGGGGGACAAAAATTTGCGTTACCGGAAGCAACGGAAAGACAACTGTTACGAACCTCATCTATCACATGCTGAAGAAAGCCGGCATGAATGCCGCAATGACAGGCAACGTAGGAAACAGCTTTGCCATGGCAGTGGCAGAAGACCCTCATGATTATTATGTTATTGAACTGAGCAGCTTCCAGCTCGACGGCATGTTCAGCTTCAGGGCCGAGATAGCCATACTGATGAACATTACACCCGATCATCTCGACAGGTATGATCATGAGCTTCAGAATTACATCGATTCAAAATTCAGGATAACCCGGAACCAGACAAAATCGGATTTCCTTATCTACTGGGCTGATGATCCTATCATTAAAGCCGAACTGGCAAAGAGGGATTGCTGTATGACACTTCTTCCGTTTTCAGATACTTCAGCTGAAGGAATGGCTGCATATATAGAAAACAATGAACTGATAATTGATTACCAACATAAAACCAACCTTATGACTATTCATGAAATGGCATTAAAGGGCCGACACAACACCTACAATTCGATGGCTGCAGCAATTGCAGGTAAAGTACTGAATATCCGCAAGGACATGATCAGGCAGAGTCTCTCTGATTTTCAGGGTGTTGAGCACCGCCTTGAGCCTGTGATCAAAGTCAGCGGAATCAGCTTCATCAATGATTCAAAAGCTACCAATGTGAACTCCACATGGTATGCCCTTGAATGCATGGAGACAAAGGTTGTCTGGATCGTCGGGGGGGTTGACAAGGGGAATGACTATTCAGAGCTCTTTCCTGTGGTCAGGGAGAAGGTAAGGGCGGTCGTCTGCCTTGGAAAGGATAACCGTAAGATAATGGAGGCTTTCGGAGCCATGATTCCGACAATCGTCGAGTCAGCTTCCATGGAGGAAGCAGTAAGGGCGGCATATTACCTGGCCAAAAAGGGTGAAACAGTGCTGCTCTCACCTGCCTGTGCCAGTTTCGACCTGTTCAATAACTATGAGGACAGGGGAAGGCAGTTCAAGGCAGCCGTACGCAACCTATAAAAAGATATTTATGCAGCAGGGCTGGCTTACAAGGACGTTTAAGGGCGACAGGGCAATTTGGGGCCTTGTAGTGCTCTTCATGGTCTATTCCCTCCTTGCGGTTTACAGCTCATCAGTTGCCGTGGCGTTCAGGAGTTATGGCGGGAATACGACTTATTTCCTGAGAACCCAGCTGATCATGCTGCTTCTGGGCCTCGGAATTATAATTATTGTCCACTATCTGCCCTACAGGATATATTCTGCACTGGCCGGCATCATACTGATCGTGGCAGCAGGGCTGCTGGTTCTTACCCTAATTTTCGGGGCCAGGATAAACGAAGCAACACGCTGGCTGGTGATCCCGGGTCTGGGATTCCGGCTTCAGACCTCTGATGTTGCCAAGGTTGCACTGATACTTTATCTTGCCAGGACACTCTCGAGATACCAGAACGAGCTGAACA
>CALMRD010000178.1 GCA_937871625.1 uncultured Bacteroidales bacterium
CCTGACAATACCATCAGGATCGAATCCTCCTTCTCCGATCAATATCCCGACTCCGGCCCTGAGAGCGGTACACCACCCATGAGGTTGCCGAAGCTGGTCTCCCTTATGAAGGTCAATTACCAGGTAAACAGGATATATGAAACTGAAGATGCGATTCCGCCACCTGCACCGGTTAATATGGAAAACCCGGTAAGAAGCTTTTACGGGATCCCTGACATCAGCCTTGACCTGGATGATTTTGTCAGGCTGCCGGTGATGACTGAGGTCTTCTATGAACTGGTGCCGGGAGTCACCCTGCGGGAGAAAAGAGCAGGATATGAAATAACCGTCGCCGACCCCTATTACGATGTTGTCTATGAGCAACCGCCGATAACCTTTATCGACGGGGTGGTTGTCAGTGATCCTGCCGTCATTGCTGCTTTCGATCCTGACCATGTTGAAAGGATAGATGTGATCAGGGACCGCTATGTTGTTGGCGATTACCTCTTCTTCGGACTGGTGAATGTCATAACCTATGACGGCGACTACAGCAGGGTCTCGCTCCCTGACCATGCCGTGAGGTTACCCTATCGTGTTGCCGATCCTGTCAGGATATTCTTCTCACCTGACTATTCCACCGCTGAGAGAAGGCGTGACCGCACCCCCGACTTCCGTAACACTCTCTACTGGGAGCCCTCCGTCACCCCATCGGGTGATGGTAAATACCGTGTTGAGTTCTGGTCGTCCGACGTCGCCGGCGATTACGAGATTAACCTGCAGGGTATCACCGGAGACGGTGATCCGGTCTCATTCCGCAAGCTCTTCACTGTAAAGTAACTGTGAGGCATTCGCCCGGCAGGCACACCACCCGCTCACGAGCCCGGTCGCCCGGGTCGAACGCTCCTCCCCTTCGCGTTCTCGCCGCCCTCAACCCTGGTCAATTCGGTGCTACAGAAACAAAAAACGGCCATTGTAGCCGTTTTTGCTTTGTGATCCCGGGGCGACTCGAACGCCCAACCAACAGAACCGGAATCTGTCATTCTATCCATTGAACTACGGGACCGTTCCGGATGCAAAAGTACACCGCCAAAGCCGATTTTCAAAACTTCAGCACTAAATCTGAGAAGATGATGATCCGAAATTCACTGCTTCTGCTAGAAATTGGAGATCTGAGCAGGGAGCTTTCAGACTGTTCGGCCCCAACCTTGCAGGTTTCCATGACAGGTTGCCGCACTTATACGGCAATTCCGGATGTAACGGCAACGACTGCGGCAGGCCCTCGGCTTAATCATTATAACCCCCGGAGGGGGTTTTTGGCAAACTTTTCCTAATTTCGCACCCCATAAGCGCAAACCTCACATCCGACATGAAGGAGTATAACTTTTCAGAGATAGAGAAAAAGTGGCAGGAGTACTGGGAGAAGAACAAGACTTTCAAAACCTCAGACGATCTTACAAACCCCAATAAGTTCTACATCCTTGACATGTTCCCCTACCCCTCCGGTGCAGGACTGCACGTAGGTCACCCCGAGGGATATACTGCCACTGACATCGTGGCGCGCTATAAGCGTATGAAGGGCTTCAACGTGCTCCATCCCATGGGGTGGGATGCCTTCGGCCTCCCCGCCGAGCAGTATGCCATACAGACAGGCACTCATCCTGCCGTCACCACCAACAAAAACTGCGACACCTTCCGCCGGCAGATAAAGGAGCTGGGGCTGAGCTACGACTGGGACCGTGAGATCAACACCACCGACCCGGCCTATTTCAAATGGACACAGTGGATCTTCCTGAAGCTATACAACACATGGTATGACCATCAGGCCGACCGCGGACGGCCCATAAACGAGATGCCCATACCCCCCGACGTCATCAAGGCGGGCGATAAGGCCAGAAAGAAATATATCGACTCCAGAAGGCTGGCATACTATGATGACGCCCA
>CALMRD010000179.1 GCA_937871625.1 uncultured Bacteroidales bacterium
CACTGGCCTGTGCAGATGCACCTTGTCAATCCCAATGCACCATCCTACCGGGGTGCTGACCTGCTGCTTGCAGCCGATTGTGTGGCCTTCTCCCTTGGATCATTTCACAACAGCTGGCTGAGAGGCAGAACGCTGGCAATAGCATGTCCGAAGCTTGACCATGGTACAGAGACATATATCGAAAAGCTGAGGGCCATGGTTGACATTGCCAGGGTGAATACAATAACCGTGATGATGATGGAGGTGCCCTGCTGCAGCGGCCTTATTCAGATGGTACGCGCAGCGCTGGCAGGAGCATCGCGGAAGGTACCCGTCAAGACCATAATAGTGAGCATCGACGGTAAGATACTTAAAGATGAGTGGTTATAAATAATTATCAACTTATAAATCAAACTATAAAAAGAAAGAGATGAGCATGTTTTGTTATCAGTGCCAGGAAACGGCAAAAGGAACCGGATGCGTCGTTAAGGGTGTATGCGGAAAGACGGAGGAGTTAGCACAGTTACAGGATCTCCTTGTCTATGTTGCCAAGGGGATATCAATCCTCGGAACCATTGCCAGGGATAACCGTTATTCAAACGCCAGGGTTGACAGGTTTGTACAGGAGGCCCTCTTTACAACCATCACCAACGCCAACTTTGACGGGGCAAAGATCATCGAAAGGATTCACGAGGGTGTGGAGCTCAGGGAAAAATTCACGGGTGAGATGAAGGATCACGGGATAGAGATCCCGGGTGACCTTCACACCAGTGCTACCTGGAGACCCGCCGAAGGTGAGGATCTGATGGAGACTGCCGCCCGTGTGGGTGTTCTCACCACCGGGAATGAGGATATCAGGTCGCTGCGCGAGCTGGTAATCTACGGTGTCAAGGGCATGGCAGCATATGCTGAACATGCCGGCAACCTGGGCTTCAACAGCGACAGCGTTGACGCCTTCATCCAGCGTGCGATAGCCGCCACCACCAATGACAGCCTCACGGCTGACGAACTTGTAGCACTGGTCCTTGAGACCGGCAAACACGGTGTTGAGGTGATGGCCCTGCTTGACAAGGCCAACACCACCGCCTACGGCAATCCCGAGATAACAGAGGTGAACATAGGTGTAAGGAACAACCCGGCCATCCTCATCAGCGGCCATGACATGAAGGACATGGAGGAGCTGCTGCGCCAGACAGAGGGAACGGGAGTAGATGTCTACACCCACAGCGAGATGCTCCCGGCCAACTACTACCCTGCCTTCAAGAAGTATAGCCATTTTGTAGGCAACTACGGCAACTCATGGTGGAAGCAGACCACCGAGTTCGAGACCTTCAACGGGCCGGTGCTCTTCACCACCAACTGTATTGTTCCGTTGCGTGACAGCTACCGCGACCGGGTATATACCACCGGCTCGTCAGGATATCCGGGCTGCCCCCATATACCGGACAGGGAACCGGGCAGGGAGAAGGACTTCTCGTCAATCATCAAGCATGCAAAAAGATGCGCTCCACCGAAGGAGATTGAAAACGGAACCATCATCGGAGGTTTTGCACACAACCAGGTCATACAGCTTGCCGACAAGGTGGTTGACGCTGTAAAGAGCGGCGCTATACGCAAGTTCGTTGTCATGGGCGGTTGTGACGGCCGCATGAAGAGCCGTGATTACTATACGGAATTTGCGCAAAAGCTCCCGAAGGACACTGTGATCCTGACGGCAGGCTGTGCCAAGTACCGATACAACAAGCTCAAGCTTGGCGATATCAACGGCATCCCGCGTGTACTTGACGCAGGACAGTGCAACGACTCCTACTCACTCGCCGTCATCGCCCTGAC
>CALMRD010000180.1 GCA_937871625.1 uncultured Bacteroidales bacterium
GACTTTACGGACTTTCGACTAACACCTCAGACATGTACGACCACAAATATCTGCTTGAATTCGCCACCGGCCTCTTCAGGAGAGTCGGATGCAGCCGTGACGATGCCGCTGCCGTTGCCAGCGTTTTAATAGCGGCAGAGCTGCGCGGTCACTCCTCTCACGGCATGATAAGAGTAAAGGAGTACTATGAGCTCTGGAAGAGCGGCAGGGTGAACGTTACACCCGATGTGCAGGTGGTTCACGAGACGCCGTCCACGGCTGTTGTTGACGGCGACAGTTGTTTCGGAATGGTGGCCGGTGTCAGGTCCATGACTCTGGCAATAGAGAAGGCTGCCGCCACCGGCACTGGCTGGGTTGCGACCCGCAACTCCAACCACTTCGGCATTGCGGGTTATTATGCCATGATGGCCCTCGAACATGATATGGTTGGCATATGTGTAACAAATGCCAACCCGCTGGTTGTCCCCACCTGGTCCGTCAGCCGTTATCTCGGCACCAACCCCCTGGCGGTGGCAGTGCCGGCACTACACGAGCCGCCATTCGTTGCCGACTTCGCCACCACTCCCATTGCGCGCGGCAAGCTGGCGGTGGCAGAGAAGAAGGGTGAGAGCGTGCCGTTTGGGTTTGTACAGGATGCCGATGGCAAACCTTCGGATGACCCAGGCATACTGCGCCGTGGCGGCGGCATGGTCACCCTCGGCGGCGACCGGGAGCATGGCAGCCATAAGGGATACTGCATGGCCGCCGTGATTGACATCTTCAGCTCACTCTTCAGCGGCGCCAATTTCGGTCCATTCGTGCCTCCCAGCGTAGCCTTCCTCCCCGTGCCGGAGAACCAGCCGGGTAAGGGCACGGGTCACTTCTTCGGAGCCATCCGCATTGACGCCTTCAGACCTGCTGAAGAATTCAAGGCTTCAATGGATGCCTGGATCAGTACCTTCCGAGGTGCCAAAACTATAAAAGGTGAGACGAGAGTGTTGATTCCGGGTGATCCCGAACGTGAGGCGGAGGAGCAAAACTTAATATCAGGCATCAAGCTGGTACCTGCAGTAGTTGAAGACCTCCGCGTCATCGCCACAGAACAGGGAATGGAATTCCTGACATAGAAGAGAAAAAACAAACGAATTCATGAATCCTGCACCATGGATTCTGATCCCTGGTTATGGTGATTGAGGACCCTTCCTCTCTTTACAAATTATACTTCTATGGCTGCAAATACTAATTAAAATCCTGTCAATACTAGTTTTTGACAGGCCAATGTTTACTTTCTATTGACTTTAGGCACTAAAAGGTTTATCTTCCCTTTGAATAAAATTTGCATCAATATGAAAGAATTCAGGTGGTCGTTCAAATTCAGGAGTTATCTGACAATAGTTGTTATACTGACAACTGCAGTCGCCTCATCCTACTCACAGAATTTCAGTGGATTAGAGGGAAAAAGCCTTACAAAAGTTGATGATATCGGAGCTGGAATTGTCTCATTAATTGGTTCGGGTGGGCTCGATGGTAAGATTGGAAAGGTAGTGGTCACCTCCGACAGTGAGAGAACATTAAAACTGGCTTTGACCTACACTGGTTTTACTACAGCCTACCTGCATGTTAACGTCCTTGCAGCTGACAAAGTCTCGCAGGATGAAGTAGGGGAGGCAGAGGTCGATCTGACAGACAAAACAAGCCCTCTGTATCTGGAAATGAACCTGAAAGATAATGTAGCCGAGGGTTTTGAACTCGAATCGGCCTATCTGCAGATCAGGATTTCAAAGTCCAAAACAGCTGTCGGGGGCCTGGTATTTCTCTATGCCCTGAACAAACAATGGCAGAAAGAGATCAACGCGGCGAACCTGGTTTTGAGGGCTACACTCGTGCCAGTGGGCGTAACTTCACAACTGAGGGAATCGAGTAAGGTATTGATAATACCCGATTCTAAGCCTGTGATGATGTATCAGGTCAAGGATCCGGGTACGAGTACTACAAGGAGTTACCCCTCATCATCCGCAGTAAGAGATGCTTCTGTAACTGGAACAAGGAACGATATCTCACGCTCAACTAATAATCAGCCTCCTCCCCCCACTGCCGGAACATCAACAACTGCCACAAGAATGACTTCCGTTCCCAGGACAATGACCAAAGCCTCGGTCTCGGATAATAATCAGCCCCCTCCCCCCACTGCCAGATCATCAACAACGACTGCGTCAAGAATGGCATCTGTTCCCGGAGCTATGACCAGGGCTTCAGACTCGAGAACTACGACAGGCACGTCTGCCTCCTCGCTTGATGGAACGTGGAAGAACTCCGATCCCAATACCAGGGGTATTACCAAAGTTGTTATTTCCGGTAATGGAACACGGATACAGACTTTCTCCAGTTGTTCTCCTGCTGATTGCGACTGGGGAAAAGTAGCACTCACAAAATCAGGTGCAAACTTCCGGGCAACTCATGAAGACAATATTGCAGTTACTTACATAACTTTTGGGGTGTCCGGAGATAACATGAAGTTGACCAGTGACAGGAGATATAAAGACAAAAGGCCTCCGCTTGTAACTACTGCTAAATTGATAAAAGAAACCTCTGCCAGTGGCGGTCAGTCAGCTGTTTTGAATACCCGGCTCCTGAGCGTAAACCCCAACCTGGTGCGTGCCGGTCTTGCACTTGATAAAAGTGAAACAGACAAAGGTGCACAGGGGCCTGACAACAATCCTATTCCTCTTTTTGAGGATCTTACTGTCACCAGGGATTTTGAGTTCCCCTATGAGATTACAAATATTTCCATGGACGTCTTTCCCGACAGGAATCCGGCTTCCGGAATATTCTATTACATGCCTGCCGCCTACCATCTGAGGTGGACTCCTGACGATGGGTATGCTTTCAGGGTGCTCTACGGTACCGCCAGCGCTGAAAGTGCAGGTGATGTAAGAATGTCTGCCACACTTTCACCGGATATCAGTAAGAAAGAGATCGATCTCATCAGTAAGCTGGTAGCTTCTTATGCGAGCAGGAATCCGGGGATGAAGTTTGACAAGTTAAGACTTATACCCATCCAGGAAAATCCAATTGTCTCTTTTCCAGCCGACTTGAACAATCTTTACGAGATAACAGCTGATAAAGTTTCTGTTAATATCACTTCCTCGTTGAGGGAACCCTTCCAGATCAGCTGGGTGACCGACAATAACACCAAGGATGAGATGCAGGTATCCCTGCTGGAAAAAACCGGAATTCAGGGGATGATGTCACTGCAGCCTCAGAGTGAAACCATACCTGAAATAAAGATCCCTGTCATTATTACTCTGGCCGACAGCCGGACTATCGGGAGGATTGACCTGGAAAGCAAAAAATGGAGAACCAATGCATGGAGAAACCAGACACCTTATCCATTGAAATTGAAATACCTTCATATGCTCCTCGTCAAAGAGGACGGGAACAAATCAACCCCGTTCATCTACTCGTGGAGCATCAATGATCTGGTTGTACCGGTATCTGCCAGTGTAAGCTTCGATGCCTCCAACGTACCCTCCTGGCTTGACGATGCCGATATGGCACAGAGGATCTGGGTAGAATACTCCGTGGTTGACTGTGATGAATGCGACAGAGATATTATCAACACGATAACCGGAGGAACATATGGCACAAACACAAGGAAAGTGACCTTCGAGTCTTTCCAGATATTTGAAAATATTGATGCACAGTTCATTCAGATAAAAGTCAGATCGAGGCAGGGTGACCCCAAGGGTGAAAAAATAGTTGAATTTGAACCGCTCCGTATCTATCAGGACAGTGAGCTTGCCGAATCGGGCCAGCTGTATGTGCCTCTTGAAGAAGCACTTTCATTCGAATACTTCATCACTGTGGTGCTGAAAAACGGCAACTCATACAAGGCTGATCAGTGGATTGGTTCAAGTGACCCGGAAATATACCTTGGACTTGATGCAATAAAAAATGCTATTCCCGGAATACCTCTCAATGATGAACAGTAACAGCTGACTCTAAACACTTAAGTATGGTATCCGCCAGTGATAAGCAATACTTCGCGGTGAAACGTCACCCGGGTTGTTGGTCGGTGTTCTCATTTATGCTTCTGTTGTTATATTTCTTTCCGGGACCGGCCATAGCACAACCTGACATGGCCGGCAAATATGTGTTTGGTGATCTTGCTGTCTACAGGGATGCCAGGGTTCTTAACCGGTTCTATTACCTCCCCGGTGACCTTCAGGTAGCAACTGATGCCGATGGAAAACCTGATTTCAGGCTGCTGCTCATGAGATACACCGGTACCAGTGCCTATGATGATCAGGGGTCACACAGGTTCAGGAACCTGATGCAGATGAGGATAGTACATAAATCCATACCGGAAGATGATCTCAAGGCATTGAAACAGAAACTCAGGACCGTCGTTGCAGAGCCGGAGCTGAGACCTTTTCCCGTTAAGAACCTGAAGACAGTGATTGTCTATTCTGTGCCTGGCACAGACGAAAATGAGGAAAACAGTGTGTCGGACCAGGAGAGCTATTTCAGCCAGGAAGGGTCTATAATTGTCAGGAATGAGTACTGGAAAGAGCGAAACTTCGCCGCAAGACTTGACAACGCTGCAGCCAATATTTTCTGGGATGCCCTGGAGGAGCAGCTTACCATACTGAGCGTTGGTTTTGCATTTTATTCTGATGTCTTCAATTCTCAGAAGAGTGACCTTGATGTCTCAGGAACACGAGGTGCATTAAGTAAGCTCAATGAGATGATCAGGAACGCAGAGGAAGATGCCGGGGCTGATACCCTCCCTGATACCAGGGTCATAAAAGCCGGTGCCTTTGAGGTAATCATTGATACGGAAAGATGGCCGGAGCTGATCAGAAAGGTGGACATCAACGAACAGATTCCTCCTGACTATGCCGCACTTAACGTGTACTGCTATGACTTCAATAATGAGTTGCGGAACGATCTTGCCCAGAAGAAGATTGAGATCGAAGCCACGGGTGTCGGCGGAAGAACAGTTGCATTGAAATACACTTTCCGGTATGACACACCTGATATTTACGCTTGCGATCTCAAATTCCCGTACGCTGTACGTATTGACACACCTTACAGGTACAGGATAACCGAGGTAACCACCGGGGGTGAGATATCAAGAACCGACTGGATCACAGGCGATTCATGGCATGAAATATTGGATATTACAACAAAAACAGAAAGTCAATCAGAGTAATTAATCTCAATCTTATTACAAAATGAAACCTGCATGAGCAAGAACCCATAAGAGGATTTGATTTTTACATATTATGCAAGTTCCGTTCGATCAAAAAATAATTAATCAGATAAACGAATGAAAAAGAGTATCACTTTATGTATGCTGGCTGCCGTTCTTCTCATTCCGGTGGATCTTTTTGCAGTGGTGAAGTATGATGAAGGCAGGATGATGATAGATGGCATTCAGTTGCTGCAGGATAATACCAACCCCCTTGAGTATTACTACCTGCCCCAATATCCGAAACTGGCAAAGAATGAAGATGGATCGTTTGAGTTCCTGTGTATCAAATATGTCGGTGAGAACAAGGAGAGCAGTGGCGGTCTTTTTCATGCCCTTATAGAATATACCCTGCCAGACAGCCTTATCAAAACCATCGGCAACAAGCTGGCGCAGGAGAAGCCCGGCGCCATCATCGTAGGGCCTGTTCCCCTGATGCAGGCTTTCAATGACGGACAGGAAGGAGTGGGAAGCTTCCAGGTGGTATCAGCCATTCTGTCAAAGGAAGGTGGTGAGGATAAATTCACACGTACAGTGATCACCTCCGGCCATGCACCCCTGACACCGGGATCGAAAGCAGTGGTGGCATCGCTCCTTACACCCGAGGGAGCGACTCTGTTATGGAACTCAATGCAGGGAGCCACTTCCGATGTATCCGTCTCCATCCACGCCTACTATGAAGCTGCGGTAAAATCATATAACGCAGTCGTACAGGCTGAGATGTCAACAATATATGAGCACTTCAGCAGGGTATACGGTGTACAGCAGGATTATGCCAAAAGGCAGCTCAGGAAAATTGTGGACGATCTGAAACAGGACGGAACACTCACCATTGATGTATTTGACCGTACTTCAGCACTTGGAATAAAGGATAACGAGCTTGACGCCGTCCTCTCCCTCGTGACGGATAAGCTTGTGGAACTAATGTTCAATGCCGAGTCAGGATGGTCACAGGAGCCTGAAAGGGAGGTGGCCGTCGAACCCGGTCAGTTTAAGGGAAGACAGAATGAGAGCTGGTTCAGCCGTACGTTCCTGGGATCAAAAGACACAAAATACTATACTGACAACCAGTATGTGATGAAGAAGAGGGAGGATATCCGGACAAAAACGTTTTACATGAACCTCAGCCAGTCAACAACAGTGAAGGTGCCTGTCTATTCTTCCGGCAATCTTGGAGGCCTGTTCAGCACACTCGACTCCAGGTACTTCAGGATTGTTGATATGAATGACCCTGCATTCCAGATAAGAGATCTGCACTTCCAGATCGATGGTGATTATGTTGACTCATTCCAGGATATCATCAATTTCGTCTCGGTTAACTTCCGAAAGAAATACGATGCAGACCATGACGACCAGACAAAACAGATAATCATAAACTACCAGGATGTAAAAAGCGGTAATACAATCAGGTCGATCAACTATCCAAGGCTTGGGTTTACATCATCAGACTGGCTTGACTATGAATACCAGATAGGCTGGAGCATCAAGGGAGAGGATAAGACACTGAAGATCCCCGAAGGTCAGGATAGGTGGGTCAGGTCAAACGATCCTGCCATCTCACTGAGGCCGCCGTTTGACAAGAGGGTACTGGAATTGGATGCTGACAGGGGGCTTTTCAGAGATGCCGGAGTAGTCACGGCGGTAATTGACTTTGCCACCGTCCTTGCAGGAAATGTCCGCAAATACAGAAGTATTTCATTGAAGTCGGGAGATGCCGAGAATTCTGTTTCCACTGCAATCTATCATGACAGCGGTGAGGAGATAGTCTACAGAGTCACGTGGTATAACAAAAACGGCAGACAATACAGAACGGAGCTTCAGTTACTCGATTCTGACTACCTCTACCTGGTGCCCCCGTCAGAAGACAAATTTGCAGTGTTATGAACAAAAAAACAGAACCATGACTGGAAGGGCGTTAATAAGGTTTTTACTGGTAATCTCCTTCATCCTCTCTGCCAACGTATCTGCCGCACAACAGATACAGATTGACAGGGGCATAAGGGCGGCCGGACTGTGGTGTTTTCCATTGCTCAGCGACAGTCTTACCTACCTCTATCTGCCCAACTATGCATTTCTTTCACAAAATGAGAAGGGCGGGCCACAGTTCTCATTGATGAGGTATGTGGATAACTCCGCCACCGCAGCCGGCTCTGCCGCTACCATCACTGAGGCTGCAGGCGGGGCAATACTCCACTTCCTGGTTGAATACAGCACTCCTGCCGACAGTGTGGCTGCTGCTCAGCAATATCTCCGTGATCTGCTGGGTGTTGAAGACATAAAAGTAAGGGGGCCGGTAATCTTTGAAAAAGGTTCCTACTCACTGATATCTTCAGTGCTCAATCCCTCCAGCGGGCAGAGATCGACCTCCCTCCTTGCCCTGGGCGAGGCACCTGTCCTTGAAGGCAGTAAAATTGCACTCTCATTTGAGTTAACGCCTCAAAGGTCAAAGATCCTGCTTGAGAGTTTCCAGATGAGCACCCCTGATATCTCCCTGGCATTTGACCTCTCTTTCTCAGGTCTCACGGACGCCTATAATGCTGAGCTGCTGATCGACTGGAGTGAGGTGCATGAGAGCAAGGCCTTCCAGGCCGGCGGATCAATATACTTCATCTCCGCTGACGTGAAGGCTTCCTTCGATAAGCTCAGGAGAGACAATGCGATCAGGCTGACAACCTACGGGGAAGATGACAACATGGATGCCCTGCTCAACACGGTATATGACAAACTGCTTAACCTGTTATTTGCGCCGGTCAAGCCCGAGAATGTCCCTGAAGACAAACGGGGCGGACTGACAGATGCCCTGTCAGCTCTGACAGGTTCAAAAGGATTGCTGGGCAGCAGAAAAACAACCGGCTTCGGACTTAACGCCGGATTCCAGTTGAAGGAGATGAAGTCAGAAGGCACCAGTAAGCTGAATTTTAACTCCAGATCAACAGTTACACGACATCATTTCATTGTCTTTAATATCGGAGACATCTACAAAAAATACGGCCAGGATGAAAATTACTTCAGGACGGTAAACATCTTTGATCCTGATTTTTCACAGCGCGAAGTACATGTATCCGTTGACGGCTCCCTTGAGCCAGAATTCACGAAATTCATCAATAACGTTACGGTCGCACTCAGAAAAGAGCATCAGAACGGGGAAGAAACCATAAAGGAGCTTTACGTCGACAGAAATATCCTTAACAGGTCAGACGGTCAGCTGGTGATGACATACGGATCCCTTAAGGATACCAATCGTCTCAAATGGCTCGATTATGATTACAAGACCATCTGGCAGTTCATGAAAGGAGGATCGTATACGACTGACTGGTCGAACCAGAGCGCATCGATGATCAACCTCTTCGCACCTTATGAAAGAAGGGTAATTGATGTGATAGGCGATGACGCTCTGCTCAGGGAAAACAATATAAGAAGCGTTATCGTCGAACTGAGCTATAACTTCTTCGGCGAGACAAGGAAATCAAGACTTGTCATCATGACCAGTGAACCAATCAGCGATAAGTTTTTTGAGATCACCCAGCCCCTGAATGAATATGAATACAGCTATTCGATAAGATGGATTAAACAGGATGGCCAGCTGATCAATAAGACTTTTACCGACAGCTCGGGAATAATTTTTATTGACAACCTGTAACATGAAGCAAGGTGGGTAGCCTCAGGACACATATCTGCATTATCCTTCTGCTGATCACAGTCAGTGGTTATTCACAGAATCTGATTAATGAAAGCAGAACCGATATAGTCCTTTCCGACGGCACTCCTGTCACACTGTTCAAGGCACATTCCTTTGAAGAACCATCCAACCTGTATTATTACCTGCCCGTGAACCTGCATGTCGCAATCAGGGATGGTAATCCTGAGATTTCACTGCTGCTTTTTGATGAGCAGGGAGAGCGTGGAGCCATCCTTCATTTTCTTCTCACCTGGGGACTTTCCGACAGGCAGGAGAAAGAGATCAGTGATATCCTGAGCATGAAAACAGATGACACTGTTTTCCTTGCAGGCCCTCTTCTTGTTGAGGCAGCCCCGGTAAGCTTCCGGATTACCGGTGACGACCCAGTCGTGGCAATAATGAATGAAGGAATGACACAAAACAGCCATGCACCGGTTATTCCGGGAATGAAACTGGCTGCATCATTCAGGTTCTCAGGTGAACAGGTTGACTACATTAATGAAATCATTGGAGAACCAGGAAAAACGATCGGTGGCACGGCAAGTATGATATTCCTCTACAGGACCTTGGTCCGTGAAGGATATATTTCAAGACCGGCAGACCACAGATGGATACTTGATATGAACCTTGATAACCTGTTTCAATTTCTTCGAAGCAAGTGATGGCTGACAGAAGGATATATAAGCTTATAATCCTCAGTCTTGTACTGTCTCTTCTTGTCCCGGTGAAACCGCTGATCGCTGCCTGCGATGTATATTTTGTAACCTACGCAACAAGGGACGGGAGAACGGGACACTCGGGCCTGGCAGTAGACAATTATGTCATCCATGTACATGACAAACTGGTTAGTGGCAGCATCATCAGAGTATTTGACACGGTTAGAACAGGAACTCTGACCTATTTTGACTTCTGGCCTGAGAAAGATCATTTCTCCATAAGTAACGTCGGGAAAGACACGAGGGCAAAATACAACAGGCTCCCGGCAGCCAGTTATGAGAAGGAGATCACACTCGACCTTCTGGTCAATTATGGTGTCCCCCATGTTGAAAACCGGCCTTTTGATGGCATACTGCGGCTGGAGACTGATCCGGCTGAAGATTATCAACTTATCCATTACATGGACAGTATCATAGCGCTTGACAAGCCCTTTAATGTCAGGAGATTCAACTGCTCGGACTTCGTACTGTCAGGTGCACGCTATATCACACACAGGAGGATAAGGGCTAAAGAATTCATCCCCTTCTCCTTCTCTACCACACCAAACAGGCTCTTCAGAAAACTGAGGGCTCTCTCCGAGACAGAAGTCATAGTGGATCCCGGGAAGAAAGTCGACGGGATCTTCTTCAAGGAACGCATCCTGAATATCCTGCTGGCAGAAACAGTACTTAAGAAGCGAACCGGGACCCTTAATGCAAATACAGAATAGAAAAAAGATAATTACACACTTAAAAAAATGGTTATGATCAGACAAGCTTCAAGAATCTTCAAGTGCATCATACTGCTCCTCGCAGTATTGATGTTACAGGTGCAGGATCTCAACGCCCAGGTGCTTGACTATCAGAATAAGGTCGAAATTATTCTGAATGACGGCACGCATGTTATCCTGTACGGAAAGGCAAAATCACTTAACAACACCTACACGGGTGAATACTATTACCTTCCGGTAGGCTTGCGACTCTCACACCGCACCGATGGTACTCCCGAATTCCTGTTCCTGAAATACACCACGGAACAGAGAGCAGAAGCAGGAGGTGAACAGGGAGGACTCATACACTTCCTGATGGAATGGGGTCTGACACAGTCACAGTTGCAGGAGGCACAGGCAAAGCTGGTAACCAGGATTGCCGATCTCGCCAAGACACCCCGAAGCCCATATAAAGGGATCCAAAACCCGAAGATCATGGGTGCTGTTGATGTCTATACCGAAGATGAGTCTTTTCGTATCATCTCCGCCTCACTGACTGACGCTGACGATGCCAGGCTGGTAACTTCAGGCTCAGCTCCCATCCTGCCGGGAGCAAAGGCTGCTGTTGCAGGCAAGCTCAATCCGGTAACGGCTCAGTTGCTGGCTGCCACGTTCGAGAAGAACCGCTCCATAACCGACATCTCACTGGAGCTGAGCTATATGTATAATGTCATGATGCCTGCTGTCAATGGCAAGATCACCGTTGACTGGAGTAAGGTACAGGAACAGATCAAAACCGACTCGATACAATATTCGCGTGATACCAGGGGCACGAAAAGAAGCAGGGACGACAGGTACACCTATGATCAGCTGAGCCAGTTCTATTCAAGATGTATTGAGAAGAAGGCGGTGGTCATCGATATCGACAAGACCGTTGTCGGCGATGAACTTGCCGATAAGATTGTTGAACAATTCATGAACCTGATGATCGAGTCAATGACTGACAAAGATATGTCGGCCGCTCCCACACCGCCCAGTGAAAAGGAAAAAGAGGAGGATCCCAACGTCAGGCATGGAACCAGCTATGTTTACAACAGGACTGTAGCTGAGAAAAGGTACGAAAGAAAAATAGAGGTTTACAACCTGAATTACAGGTTGACGGTACCGAAGACCATTTCACTTACAAGCAACCTCGGGGCATGGTATGACGGTGTAAGGGATAATCCTAAGTGCGTTGCCTCAGTTAACCTCAATGATCCTTTCTTTCAACACCGTGACATTAACCTGATCCTCGATATTGAAGCAGAGGAGATGTTCGGGACAGAGGTGAACTATGTGACTGTCAATGTCAGGAAAGAGAGATCATCAGGCAATCCGTTCGAAGACCATGTGACGATTGACAGGGAATACCTGAGGAACAAGGGTGTGAAGGCCACCCTTACCTATGCCAGGGGAGAAGATACCAATCCGGATGTTTATGAATATAAGGCACAGTGGAGCCTGAGAGGCGGGAATGTATACCCTGTCGACGCGCCATGGATTGTCGGTGAATGGGAAGGTGTGACCCTCGCTCCACCCGTCAAGCCTGTCACTGTGGAACTCGAATCTGACCTTGACGAACTAAAGAGCAGTGATATCACCAGGGTTACTGCACAGGTCCATTACATGAAGTTCGGGAAGGAAGTCGAGGATAACATACAGCTCTCTGCAGCCGCCGGAGAACCTGTGGTGCAGAAGACAATCTTTATTGACAGAAACACCAGGGGTTACGTTTACAGGTTGATCTTCAATCACAAGACTGAGGGGAAACTGGCTCTTGACTGGAATCCGCAGATAAATGACAATTACATTTATGCTTCGATACCTGAAGATCTTGTAAACACAGAATCAGAGCTATTCCATGTGGCCAAAGAGACCGGCAGCGAGATGCTTCAGGGCTCCAAGGAAAAGGTACTTGACAAATTCAAGGATATTTTTGATAAAGTCATTAAATAAGTATGATCCAGTACCATTAGCTGATATTACGATCTCTTAGAATGGTAATCAGTCAACACAAAAATCCAAAAAGATGAAAAAAAGAAACAGGGTCTTTATTATCATGGGATTAAGCCTGTTATTGTGTTTCCAATGCAATACCGGCAAATCTCAGAGCTTCCTTCTTGACAAGCCGGTAGGAGCAGGCGATCTGACTCTCTTCCCGGATCTTGATAATTCGGGAAACTATTACTACATGCCAAACCAGGTGCAGCTTGCCCTTCATCCTGATGGCAAACCGATGTTTTCTTTTATCAAGTATGTGAGGAATACAGACGTATCGTCAGGGACAGGGACACAGATAACCAGGTCAGACGATGCCGGTGGCATAATACATGCTGTAGTGAGTCTGAATGTCACAGATGACCAGTTAAAAGAAGCAGAACGTGCACTGCGTCGTATAAAATCAAACGGCAAGATTGTCGGACCGGTCATCTATAAGAGCGGAACAGTTATGCTGATCTCCTCTTTTAACAGGGAAGGTGAGAATGTCAAACGGGTGGTAGGTCTCGGTACGGCACCCATACTTGAAGGACAGAACTGTGCTGTTTCAGTGCATCTTGCCAAAGAGGCTTCTGACATTCTATGGGCCACTTTTGAGACGCCAACCCCCGATTTTTCAATTTCCTTCGAGATGGAGATAGAGGGTTTCCTGTCGCCCAAAAGAGCCGAGATCAAAGCCAACTGGGACAGGATTTATTCACATCATTCCTTCCAGGCGGCACTGGCATCACCAATACTTTCGGCAGAGATACAGGCTGCATTTGATGAACTTCGCGATCAGGGGGCCATTGAAGTAACCCAGATAGGCAGTGACGAACAGATGGACAAGCTTATAGAAACCGCCTACAACCAGCTCGCCAATCTCATGCTTGATAAGATTGCCGGCTCAGGAGTCCCAGATGTCAACAGCCTGTTCCCCGGAAACAATAAAAGCATGCTTGACCGCGCAACCGAAAATCTTCAGAAATCCCGTAAGGAGGCAATAGATTACAACACAAAACAGGATCAGTTGTACAATGAACGGCTGAAACAGGAGAACCAGGCCCGTTCAGGTGCCCGCGCAGCACGTGATGCAGCCGCACAGGCCAGGGGCACGCAAGTGGTCCGTCCTGCCAGTAGCACCAGCAGCAGTGCAAGCAGCGAAGGAACTCGCGCTGATACAGCGAAGGCAAAGGGTCCGGACCGGATGTCGGTCCCGGGATTGTCAATTGCCCTTTCATATAAGATGAAAAAGGAAAAAAGGTCAGGCCAGTTTAAAATCAACCTTAACAAATACACCAAGGAGACTCGCATGAACCGTTTCGATCAGAATTTCGGTTCTCTCATTTCCCTGGCACGCTGCCCGGACTGCTTCAGAAGGGTGAACCTCGATGATCCGCTCTACCAGCAGAGAGAGATAAATACCCGTGTTGACGGGTCCATTAACAGTGATGACTTCGGGAAATACATCAACTCCGTAGAGGTACTGATCCGTAAGACACACCAGGACGGTCAGCAAACAGTCCAGGGAGTACAGATCAATAAACAACTGTTCAATGAAAAGGCCAACAATTTCGTGATGATTTACGGATGGAAAGGTGATGACGACCGAAACAAATGGCTCACATATGAATATAAAACCAGATGGAGTTACTTTGGTGGCGCAGCTACTGAAACGGACTGGACTAAGACAGAATCGGCCGTGCTTGCCCTTGCTCCGGATTATGTACGCAAACCGGTTTATATGGAAGCTGATCAGCAGTTCTTCGAAAAAGAAAAGATACGGGCTGCAGAGATAACCCTGTTCTACAGCATTAATGGCAAAGAGCAATCAAGGAGAGCAACACTGCAACCAAAAGAAGAGGGGCTCTCTCAAATGACAGAAGTCGTTCTTCCACGTGATTCAAATGAGTTTGAATACGAGATTGCCTATTTTGTACGCGGACAGGGAGCACCAAAGGTTATTCCCCGGCAAAAAACCAACTACGGTCGTATCTATCTTGAAACATTATAATGATCTGCTATGAAAAAGAAAATAATCATACTCCTGTTAATCATTTCAGGATTTACCCTGAGGGCTCAAACCCCGGTTGACATTTACTACCATGTGCCTTTTATCCCTCAACCCACAAATGTTTCATGCTGGTCCTCATCCATCGCCATGATACTTTGGTGGCGTGATAACGAGGGCGCCCAGATGAGCCTTGTCGATGCCCTCACTCCTGAGCAGGTAGCCACCGATATCGGTTATTGGAATGAGCACTTTCGTGAGGGGATGGACTCATTTGATACTGAACCTCTGGAGGAGTACGGCTTCGTCACAGTACCACCTATGTCTTTCCCGGTTGAAACACTGGTCAGTTATCTTGAACACAGCCCGCTCTGGGTAGCCTACTATGGTTGCGCAAATCCACTGGACACCTGTGGTCACGCAGTGGTCCTTGTGGGAATGCAGGGCGATGGTACACCCGAACATACAGACGTTATCCTCCATGACCCGGATGATGGTTCCGGCATCTATCCCAACCTGGGTGTACGTGACCGTGTGATGCCTTACCAGGAATTTATTGACAGGCTAAATGCAAGAGCTATTGATATGATGGGGTATGAGCGACCCGAAGACGGTGCTATGAACTTTCTGGCCTACCTCAGACATCCGCCTGACTGGTTGCGTACCCGAGGTGAACAGGCAGAACTGGGGATAAGGTAATGATCTGCGATTTTATACTTTAACTCTGTATTGGGACTGCAGGTAAGTTGATTTCAGGTAAGAACTCTGGCACCCCGCCATGAGGGAGATAGTACACTAAAACCTAAATCCCTGCCTCCTGATCACCTCAAGGTACCTGGCAGAGAAGTGCTCATTGTCTGCTTTCCTGTACCGCACGTCAGTGAAGACCTGCGCCAGGGTCTGCTTGCCGTTTTCGGCAATGAACTGCAGCGAATCCCCGCGTGCCTCCTTCTCCCTGTAGAGATCATCGATCATCTCCGGCGTGAAGTCGCGGTATCTTTCATGATGCACCACAGCCTCCAGCGGCAGCCTGTCGGGCTGGTCGGGCACCTCCGCCGGCCACCCCATAGTCACCGTCGCCACCGGCACCACTCCTGAAGTAAGCTCCAGAAGGTCAATGATCTGACCGGCATTATAGGTTGCCGTACCCAGGTAGCATATACCCAGCCCCTCCTCCTCGGCAGCGTTGCATACCGTCTGTGCCACAATCAGTGCGTCAACGGCTGCGGTCATGAACGAGAGGAAGTTGTCATACCCCGGCTCGGCATCACGCTGCCGGCACCACTTGTTGAACCGGTTGAAGTCGGCACAGAAGGTGAGTACCACAGGTGCCTCCGTAACCATTGGCTGGTTGAAGTGTGCGGGAGCAAGTTTCTTCTTCATCTCAGGGTCTCGTGTAACTACTATGCTGTATACCTGCATGTTGCCGGTGGTGGAGCTCCTTGCTCCTGCCGTCAGTATACGTTCAAGAAGCCCGTCGTCAATATCTCTCCCTGCATACTTCCTGATAGTCCTCCTGGTAAAATAGGTGCTGTTCATGGTATCTGTTGTTGTTGGCTCAGCAAAATAATTAAATAACGTTAAAAAATAAGTTGACAAATATTCTTATCTTAACTTAGGCTTCATAAATAACTCATCTAAACATCCGTATATGAAAAAAATTCTGACTCTTATTCTCCTCCTGGCTATGGCGGGTACGTGCAGCCTGTGGGCACAGAGGAGAGAAAACAAAAAGGAAACAAAGGGATCTGAGACAGAGATCAAACCTTCGGTATCATCATCGCTCTTCAGCGGTATCAGCTTCAGGTCGGTAGGGCCGGCATGGGCATCGGGACGCATTGCTGACCTGGCCGTAAACCCGTGTAACCACTCCGAGATCTATGCTGCAATAGCCTCGGGCAACATCTGGAAGAGTGAAAACAACGGTACCACCTGGAAGCCGATATTCGACAAATATGGGGCTTACGCCATAGGATGCATCGTCATTGACCCCAGCAACCATCATGTTGTCTGGGCAGGCACCGGTGAGAACAACCACCAGCGTGCCCTGGGATGGGGCGACGGCGTCTACCGCTCAGATGACGGCGGCGCCAGCTGGAAGAACATGGGCCTGAAGGAATCGCGCCAGATAGGCGGCATAGCCATCGATCCCCGCAACAGTGACGTCGTTTACGTTGCCGCCGAAGGATCGGTATGGGGGCCGGGAGGCGACAGGGGACTGTACAAAACCGTTGACGGCGGCAAGAACTGGGAAAAGATACTCAACATAAGTGAGCACACGGGCGTCAACAATGTTGTGCTTGACCCGCGCAATCCGGACGTGATCTACGCCACCAGTGAACAGCGGCGCAGACATGTGGGTATGAAGATCAGCGGCGGCCCGGAGTCGGCAGTATATAAATCCACCAACGGAGGAGTCACCTTTGAAAAGATAATGAAAGGCCTTCCCTCGGGTGACATCGGTGGCATGGGTATTGCCATCTCACCGGTTAACCCCGACGTGCTTTACCTCATCGTCGAGGCCCAGGGTGAGTCGGGGGGCTTCTTCAGGACTGAGAACAGGGGCGCCTCGTGGGAGAAGATGAACTCATACCATGCCAGCGGACAGTATTACAACAAGATCATTGCCGACCCGGTAGATGTTGACAGGGTCTTCAGCCTTGACACCTATACCATGGTCACCGTTGACGGCGGCAAGACCTTCTCTCGTGTGAGCAATGACGGACGCCACGTTGATGACCACGCAATGTGGATTGACCCGGATAACACCGGTCATTTTTACATCGGTGGCGACGGCGGCATATACGAGACCTGGGACAACGGCACCACCTTCATCTTCAAGTCGAACCTGCCCGTCACACAGTTCTACAGGGTGGCTGTAGACAACTCATACCCCTTCTATTACATCTACGGAGGCACACAGGACAACAACTCCATGGGAGGACCTTCAGCCAGTACGAGCGACGGTGTGGTCAATGACGACTGGTTTGTCACCCAGGGCGGTGACGGCTTCTGGGTGGCCATAGACCCTGTTGACCCCAACATTGTCTACACCGAGTCACAGTACGGCAACGCCTCCCGCTATGACCGCAAGAGCGGACAGAGAATAAGCATCAAGCCCTACCCTGGCGAGGGTGAGCTGACTTACCGCTGGAACTGGGACACCCCCATACTGATAAGCCCCTCTGACCACAAGCGTATCTACATGGCTGCCAACTTCCTCTTCCGCAGTGACGACCAGGGAAGCAACTGGACAAAGATCTCGCCTGACCTCACCAGGAACGAAGACCGGGACAAATTCAAAATGATGGACAAGTACTGGCCGGCTGACGCTGTGGCAAAGCACAGGTCCACCTCGCTATGGGGAACGATTGTCTCACTTGCCGAATCGAAGGTTCAGAAGGACCTGATCTATACCGGCAGTGACGATGGCCAGATATCGGTAACTGAAGACGGCGGCGCAAACTGGGAGGTGATCAGGAACTTCCCGGGAGTGCCAGAGTACACTTATGTAAGCGATATTCTCCCCGACAAATTCAAGGCCGATGTAGTCTACGCCACTTTCAACAATCACAAGCGTGACGATTTCAAGCCATACGTTCTCAGGAGCAACGACAGGGGCCGGAGCTGGGTCTCCATCAGCGCCAATCTTCCGGATGCAGGACCGGTTCATACCATAGAGCAGGATCATATCAACCCGAACCTCTTTTTCCTTGGCACCGAGTTCAGCTTCTTCGTCTCCTTTGACGGAGGGACAAGCTGGACAGAGTTCAAGAAGGGGTTGCCGACAATAGCTGTGCGTGATATTGCCATCCAGGAGCGTGAGAATGACCTCGTCATTGCCACCTTCGGCAGGGGATTCTACGTTATGGATGACTACACTCCCCTGCGCAACTTCAGCAAGGAGATCATAGGCAAACCAGGAAAAATATTCCCGGTCAGGGATGCCAGAATGTATGTAGAGACCAGCGGTTTCGATCAGCAGGGAGCCATGTACTACCGTGCCGATAATCCTCCGTACGGGGCAACCATCACCTATTATGTCGATACCGTTCCCAAAACAGACAGCGATATAAGAAAGGAGAAAGAGAAGAAGCTTGTTGAAAAGGGTGAATATATTCCGCAGCCCACCCCAAGGGAACTCAGTCTGGAGGAGAGGGAGATCAAGCCATATCTGATTTTCACCATCACGGATGAAGAGGGAAATGTAATAAACAAGCTTTACAAATCTGCCTCGAAAGGTGTCAACCGTATAACCTGGAACTTCACGTACGCCGGCTATCAGCCTGTCAGGCCTACCGAGAAGTTCACTCCCGTCGCAGGCAGCACAGGCCGCAGCAGGTGGGGTGGCGGTGGCATCGCAGTTATGCCAGGCAAATATTTCGTCTCAATGGCTATGTATGCCAAGGGTGAGGTGAAAGAACTTGCCGGTCCTGAGCCGTTTGTATGCCAGCCGCTTGACATCGTCACCATGCCTGTCACTGACCCGGAGGCCAGGGAGAAATGGCTGAAGGAGGTGACCGCCTTCGCAAGGACAGCTTACGGTGCCATATCCTATGCCTCAGAGCTTGAGGGAAGGGTCAACACTATCATGCAGACCATACATCAGACGCCTGAGGCGCCAGCATCACTCATGCAGGAAGCTGCCGCCCTCAATGAGGAGATGGCCGAGATCGGTTACCTCATCAGGGGTATATCAGTCGGTGCCAGCACCGAAGAGACACCGCCGTCACCCGTATCTCTCTCAGCAAGGCTATCAGCCATGTCTAGATCGCTCTACGGCAACACCGGCGACATTTCCGGCATCTCCGACCAGCAGTTCAGGATCCTCAAAAAGGAGTTCCCTGTACTGCTTGAGAGGATTCAGAAAGCAGGAAAGGCCATTGATGACCTGAATGCGAAGCTTGACGGGATAAATGCACCCTGGACATCGGGCAGGATACCGAAACTGTAACAGGATT
>CALMRD010000181.1 GCA_937871625.1 uncultured Bacteroidales bacterium
CATCGTCTTGCCGGAGCCGGGAGGACCAACCATGATTGCATTGTGTGAGCCGGCGACGGCAATCTCCAGGGCACGCTTGACTGTCTCCTGCCCCCTGACATCCGCAAAATCAAGGTCATATATGTTTCCTTCACGGTTGAAGAGAGAGTGGAGGTCCATTTTCAGGGGCATCAGACGCTTTTCGCCGCGCAGAAAGCTTAGTACCTCACCCAGGCTTGTGACACCGAAGACATCCAGACCCTCAACCACTGCCGCCTCCTGCACATTCTCCGCCGGCACCATCATGCCACGGAAGCCTGAGGCCCGTGCCTGGAGCGCCATGGGCAGCACCCCCCTGACGGGCTTCACAGCTCCATCCAGGGAGAGCTCACCGGTAAGCATCAATCCTTCGAGACCTCCGGCACTGACCGTTTCCGCCGCAGCAAGGATGCCAACGGCAAGCGGGAGGTCATATGATGATCCCTCCTTGCGTATGTCAGCCGGAGCCATGTTGATGATCACCTGCCGTCCCGGCCAGTGGAGACCTACCGCCCGTAAGGCCGACTCAATGCGCTGCTGACTCTCCTTCACGGCGGTGTCAGGCAGACCCACAAGCATGTAGCGTACACCGCGGGTAACCTCAACCTCTATGGTTACCGGAACAGCCTCGATGCCGAACACGGCAGCGCTGAAGGTCTTAACCAGCATGGCTCGCAAATTTATGTTGCACAATAAAAGAGGAAATGCACCATAAATTTATGAACTGCAACTGAAAAGTGCAAGGGAAAAGGAAAAAGAGAACCGGAATATTCGCTAGCCGGCCTTCCCTCAGTCAAAAATGAATATCTCCTCTATCGGCACCCCGAAGACGGTTGCGATATCATGCGCCAGCTTCAGCGACGGATTGTATTTGTTCTTCTCCAGGAAGACAATAGTTTCACGCCTGACATTTACCCGCTTTGCCAGGTCATCCTGTGTCAGGTCGTGCCTGGCGCGGTACTCCTTGATGCGGTTATTCATTGCGGATGCCTCTTGATCTTATTACAATCCAGCAGGCAAACCATATGACTGCCATTGACAGAATGCCGGCACCGAGAACCTGTTCGGTATCAAGCGTGACCCTGTCCTTCAGCCAGATCATGAAGACCCACATGTAGAGAGAGATGTAGTAAGACCATGCCGATGATTTCTGCATGATCTTCTTGGAGAGCTCATCCTCCTGCGGCTCACCCCTTTTTGCAGAGGAGAGCCTGCGGAATGCAAAGAGAAGTCCCAGACCGACAAGAACAATAATCACCCCGAAGGAGACAATCTCAAAACCGATCTTATGATCCTCCGTTCTGAAGAACCAGAGAGCTGTCGTGGCAAGAACCATAAAAGCAACTGCAAATGCGATCCATACTCTTTTCATGACTGCATGTGTTAATTATTTCTAACACAAAGTTAGATATAAATAACATTAACTTCCAAATGTTTTTTGGTTTTTTTTGAAAAAAAATGTTGCGCGGTCAGTTTTGGCGCGACTTTTCTCCGAACTTATGGAGTTTCACCTCTGTCGGGCTGATAGTGACTAGGCACCCTTTCGGGAGGTCAGCGAGTTCGGAAGAGATCAGGTTATAGAATTCCTCTATCTTTTCGGTGCGGTCAATCATCTCGATAACAACGGGCAGCTTTTCCGTCAGCTCCCAGAATTTTGAGGTATGGATATGGCTGCTGAGTCCGTAGCCCATCACTCCCCGGTAGACTGTCGCCCCTGAGATCCCCTCTTCCCTGGCCCTGTAGACGATGGCTTCATACAATAACTGTGAGCCAAGCCTGTCGGTTGTGCTGGCATATACCCTCATGACGGAATGGGAGCTCTTTTCCATGATCAAAGCAGATTAGTCAATATATAGCCCAGATAAACGGCAATGAATCCGAGAAAGATGCTCAGCCCGGTATAGAGCAGCACGGACATCATCTGGCCGTTATGCATCAGCATCATGTTCTCATTGGCAAATGCAGAGAAGGTGGTGAAGCCGCCGCAGAGTCCCACCATCAGGAAAAGCCTCCACTCCGGTGTCAGCAGGAGGCTCTTTTCTGCAATGCCTGTCAGAAATCCTATCACCAGGCTACCGGTTATGTTTACAAGCAGCGTCCCTACCGGAATGGAATGAAAGCTGACTGTGAGGTTAAGCTGTGACACCAGGTATCGTGCCACGCTTCCCAGGAAACCGCCGGAGCCTATGATCAGCAAATTTTTGAGCATTCAGAAAGAAATCTCATGCAAATGTACAACTTTAATACTTACAGGTATTCTGACGCCCTGACTGGTTGGGGGCCGATTTAATTGACCCCCCGCTCCCGGTTTAACTTAGCGGTCTCCGTCGTTAATCAACCCACCTGGCAGTTGATTCGACCGGCCGGGGGCCTGGTTCAGTGAAGCCACCCTGTGAAAGATAATACCAGCCACCTGCAAATGCGATTGCAGCCACCCGGTGTCCGCCTCTGCCTGCAAGTGATACCCTTCCTACAGCACCGCAGAGCCCTCGCCTGCTGGTTGATAAGACCTGCTGTCAATTGACAACAGCAAAAGAAAAAAAATTTGGCAGAAAGAAACAAATACTCTATCTTTGACCAACTAGTTAAATTAATTGTTTAATCTATAAGGTTAAATAAAATGGTTAAAAAGAAGGAACTGATTGGCCAGACCCAGTCGAAGATCTTTGATGCCGCCACGGAAGTATTTGAAGAAAAGGGTTATACCGGGGCCCGCATGCAGGAGATAGCTGACCGGGCTGGGATCAACAAGGCACTTCTGCATTACTATTTCCGTACCAAGGACCAGCTCTTTATGGCTGTCTTCCAGGTACTTCTGAAGAGGATGCTGGATAAGATCCTATCCATTTTCAATGAAGAGGCTACCTTCAAGGAGAAGATGCGCAGGTTTCTCGATGAGCATATTGAATTCCTTATCAAGAATCCCAGGCTGCCCATATTCCTGCTCAATGAGATATCACGCAACCCGGAACTGGCGGAAGGACTCAAGGAGACGCTACAATACGGCCAGATTCGTGACCTCATATACGATAAGCACTCAAAGGAGCTGAAGGGTTACGGTATCAAGAAAAGCGATATGCCACAGCTTATGATCACAATAGTGGGAATGTCGGTCTTCCCCGTTGCGGCACGAGACATGATGGCGATAGTGATGCCGCAAATGAATGAAAACAGGAAGTTCAACGCCTTCATGCAGGAGAGGAAGGAGTTTGCCGCCGGATTTATCATGACTGCCCTGAAAAACCGCAAGAAATGAAAAGAATTTTAATCGCACTCTCGCTGATGTCTCTCCTGCTCACCAATGGCATGGCACAGAGGAGCAGCCCTGCAATTGAATCAGCCGAGAGCCTCACCGCCTCGCAGGGACAGAAGATCACCGCCGATTACCGGGTAAACGGGATCTCCACTGATTTGCAGTCGCAACAAAACATCGCCGGCAGGACGAAGAAGATCATCACCCTGCAGCAGTGCTATGACTCTGCCGCAGCAGTGACACCCCTGGCAGGTGAGCGCGAACTCTATTCACAGATGACCCGCCTCCGTGAAGAGAACCTGAATGTCACATGGCTGCCGTCGCTTGACCTGAACGGCACCTTCGCCTGGCAGTCCGACGTTGTGGATCTCTCCGAGATGCTGGGCTCTGCCCCCCTGCCTCCCGGTACACTGCCGGCAATACCTCACGAGCAGTACAGGGCTACCCTGGATCTTGGGCAGGTAATATGGGACGGTGGCGTAACACGCAGCGCCAGGGCCGTGGAGCAGCTGGTAAGGGAACTCAACCTGGAACAGAACGAGGCTGACATCTACCGGCTCAGGGAACAGGTGAACAACTACTTTTTCTCGATCCTGCTGGTAAGGAGTCAGATCGAGGTTACCTTTGTTCTTCTCCAGGAGCTTATGGCGCGGACGAAAGAGGTCGCCTCCGGAGTGGAAAACGGGGTCGTGCCGCCTGTTACCCTCGACGTGCTGAAGGCTGAAACCATAAAAGCGGAGCAGTCAGTGCTCGAGCTGATACTACGCCAGAAGGCACTGGCGGAGGCACTGGAACAGATCACCGGCATAACGGAACTGGTGAATGCAGAGCTGATTCTTCCGGAACAGGTTATCACCGGCAGCGACCTGAAAAATAACCCCGATCTCCGTCTCTTTGATACCCGCAGCCGGCAGCTGGAGCTTTCAAAGAACCTGCTGAAGAGCCAGCGCATGCCTAAGGTCTTCGGTTACGCTCAGGCTGGCTATGGCAATCCTCCCGGAAACAATTTTCTCTCTGACAACGCCGATTTTTATTACTCTCTCGGTGCCGGGGTCAAGTGGAATATCTTCGACTGGAACAAGAACAGCAATGACCGCAGGTCGCTCACACTGCAGCAGCAGCTGCTGGACATCAGAAAGAGTACGGCAGAAGAGGCGTTGCAACGGCTGCTGACCCTCAAAATGGCTGACATAGAATCGTTACGTAAGGCTTCTGCCCGAGATGAGGAGCTGATAACCATACGCAAAAGGATTGCCGCCACCGCCGCCTCGCAGCTTGAGAACGGGGTGATCACTGCCTCTCAGTACATTACGGAGCTCAACAGTGAGAAGCAGGCCGTGATAGCTGCTGCTGCGCGAAGGATAAGCCTCGCAAGGGCGGAGACCGAATACATTTACATCACTGGATACAATGAATAGTACTCAAGATGGAACCTCCCTCTGTTTACATACGCAAACACAGTATTATAATAATTAACTACCCGGAAGTTCTCCCGATAAATCCGGGCAGGCAATCATACCATTGAAAATAAAATTTTACACGATGAAAAAGTTACTCATACCGGCATTAATTATCCTTGTCTGCGGCTGTGGCCGCGGTGAGAGTGACGCGGATGCCTGGGGCACCTTTGAGGCAGACGAGGTCACTATCTCTTCCGAGTCATCGGGCAGGCTCATCTTCATGGATGTCAGCGAGGGCAGCCTGGTGGCCGGCGGCGCCGTCATCGCCGTCACCGACACCACCATGGCGGTGCTGCAGCGGGCAGAGCTTGACGCGGTGACGGCGCAGGCGCAGGCGCGCCTGGCGGGCATTGCGGCGCAGGATGCCGTCATACAACAGCAGATCGAAAACCTCAACGTCAACCTCGAACGCACGCGCCGCATGCACGCTGACGGCGCCGCCACGCAGAAGCAGCTTGACGACCTCACCGGGCAGATGGAGGTGCTCCGTCGCCAGGCCGGGGCCAACAGCACCCAGCGCCGTGCCGTGGCAGCGGAGATGGAGGGGATAAAGGCCAAACGCGCAATCCTCGATGAACAGATAGCCCGCAGCACCGTGCACGCCCCGTTCGACGCCACCATAATAGAGAAATATGCCTCGGCATATGAGGTCACCGCCGCCGGCAAACCGCTGGTGAAGATTGCAGATATGAAGACGATGGACCTGAAGGTGTGGGTCAGCGGCGCACAGCTGGCCAATGTAAAGACCGGCGCGACATGCACCGTACGCATTGACGATGGAGAGAAGGGCTTCAGTAACTTTGAGGGCACCATCACCCACATAGCTGAAAAAGCAGAGTTCACCCCGAAGATCATACAGACAAAGGAGGAGCGCGTTAATCTCGTTTACGCCGTAACCATTGCCGTCGCCAACGACGGCTCCATTAAGGCAGGCATGCCCGGGGAGGCAATATTTCAATGAGATGGCAGCTGTTGAGGCACTGAATATTACCCACAGGTACGGCAGGGTCACCGCCCTCGACGATATCTCCTTCAACGTCAATGAGGGAGAGCTGTTCGGCTTCATCGGTCCTGACGGCGCCGGCAAGACCACACTCTTCCGTATCGCAGCCACACTCATCATACCCGCAGGCGGCCGGATGACACTCTTCGGCCTCAACACCGTCAGCCGCTACAGGGAGCTACGCAACCACATAGGATACATGCCAGGCCGCTTCAGCCTCTATCAGGATCTCACCGTGGAGGAGAACCTGAACTTCTATGCCACCATCTTCGGTACAACTATAAAAGAGAACTATCATCTGATTGAGCCTATATACAAGCAGATAGAGCCTTTCAGAAAGCGGCAGGCGGGCAGGCTCTCGGGCGGTATGAAGCAGAAGCTCGCCCTCTCATGCGCGTTGATCCACAAACCCAGGATACTCATCCTTGATGAACCCACCACGGGCGTTGATGCCGTCTCCCGCACCGAGTTCTGGGAGATGCTTGCAAACCTGAAGAGTGAAGGAATCACTATCATTGTTTCCACACCCTATATGGATGAAGCCCTTCGCTGCGACCGTATCGCACTCATCCAGAACGGCAGACTCCTTGATATCGACACCCCTGGCAACATCCGCCTGTCGTGCAGTAATAGAATCTTTGCTGTCCGTCATCACAGGAAATACGAGCTGCTCCTGGCACTGAAATCTCTTCCCGGCGTCCTGAGCAGGGAGCCCTTCGGCGATGCCATGCATGTATCACTCAACCCCGACACAACTCCGGAACAACTTGTCCGCGAACTGGAGGCAAAGGGCCTGGCAGGCGTAACAGTAACAGAAATCGTCCCCGGTATTGAAGACATCTTCCTTGAACTGATGAAGCGAGAGGCATGACAGAGATAAAAAAAGTCATAGAGGTGAAAGGGCTGGTAAAAAGGTTTGGGTCATTTGTCGCCAACGACCACCTGACCTTTGACGTGTATAAGGGAGAGATCTTCGGCTTTCTCGGGGCCAACGGGGCAGGCAAGACCACAGCCATACGCATCCTCTGCGGGCTCTCGCGTCCTACCTCCGGAACAGTGACTGTGGCTGGCATAGATGCAGGCCGTCCCGAGGAGATAAAAAAGCGCATAGGCTACATGTCTCAGCGCTTCTCTCTCTATGATGACCTTACAGTAAATGAAAATATCGAGCTCTACGGAGGCATCTACGGCATGACCATGAAGGAGATACGTCACCGAAGGGCTGAGTTGCTCACAAGGCTCAGCTTCTCGCAGTACGGTGACACACTTATCGGATCACTGCCGCTGGGACTTAAGCAAAAGCTTGCCTTTGCCGTGGCTGTCTTCCATGATCCTGAGATTGTCTTTCTCGACGAACCCACCAGCGGAGTGGACCCCATCACCCGGCGCCAGTTCTGGGAGATGATCTACGAGACGGCATCACGCGGAATAACAGTATTCGTTACCACCCATTACATGGACGAGGCCGAATACTGTGACCGCGTTACCATCATGAGTGAAGGCAGCATAGTCGCACTGGACTCCCCGGCAGCCCTGCGCGACCGATACAACACTGCCACCATAGAGGAGCTCTTTGTGAAGATAGCCAGACCCAAAACAGAGACAGCATGAAGAGGTTCATGGCATTTGTAAAGAAGGAGTTCCTCCATATCTTCCGCGATTACCGGACACTGATAATCCTTTTCGGGATACCTGCAGCGCAGATACTCATCTTCGGTTATGCCGTGAGAACTGACATCAAAAATGCCAGCATAGCAGTGCTCGACAATGCACATGATGAGGTCTCGGCTGAACTGACCCTGAAACTGGAAGCCTCGGATTTCTTTACCATATCTAACCATCTGAGCTCCTATGATGAGATTGATGTCACCTTCAAACAGGGTAAGATAAAAGCAGTGGTCATCTTCCCGGAGAAGATGGCAGCCACCCTGACACGCGAGGGCAGTGCCACCGTCGGGATCATTGCCGATGGCTCCGAGCCCAACGCTGCCAGCCTGGTTACCGGGTATACCACCGGGATACTGAACGACTATTCCTCAGGGCTGACACAACATCTGACCGCATCCCTTCCTGTTATAAACCCGGAGGTAAGGATGTACTTCAATCCCAATCTCGAGAGCCACTATATGTTCGTGCCCGGCGTCATAACCCTGATACTCATCCTGATAAGCGCCCTGATGACCTCCGTGGCCATTGTCCGCGAAAAGGAGTTCGGCACCATGGAGGTGCTCCTGGTCTCACCCCTGAGGCCCTGGCAGATAATCATCGGCAAGGTGGCGCCTTACTTCTTCCTCTCGCTGGTGAACGTAATTGTGATACTGCTGATGGCCTGGTATGTCTTCGGGCTCCCGGTGAGAGGCAGCATAGCCCTGCTGATAGCCGAGTGCATGCTCTACATACTGCTGGGCCTCTCCATCGGTATCCTCGTCTCAGCATCTGTAGACAAGATGGAAAACGCCATCTTCATCTCCTTTATGGCCCTGATGCTGCCCAGCCTGCTCCTGTCGGGATTTATCTTCCCGATAGAGAACATGCCGAAGGTTTATGATTACGTGAGCATGATACTTCCACCCAGGTGGTTCGTTGAGATCATTCGCGCAATAATGATAAAAGGGGCAGGATTTGCTTATATATGGAAAGAGACCCTGATACTCATTATCATGACGCTCTTCTTCATAGGCCTCAGTGCCGGGAAATTCAAGGTAAGACTCGGGGAGGGAGGAAGATGAGAAAGCTTATGTTCCTGCTGCGGAAAGAGTTCCGCCAGATAGTGCGTAACCCCTTCATGATAAGGGCTATTATAGCAGTGCCAATACTTCAGATGCTGATTCTCGTCCCTGCCGTCACCTTCGAGATCAAACGTATTGACCTGGCTGTCATTGACAACGACCACTCCCCCTCCTCCCGCGAACTGCTGGCAAGGCTGAGCGGATCCTCCTTCTTCCGGATCACTGCCACTCCGGTAAACATTGACGAAGCCGAGGCGCTCCTCTTCTCCGGCGATGCCGATATGGCCCTGATCATCCCCGGTGATTTCTCCGAGGGCCTGGCCGGCATCACCAGGCCACGACTGCAGGTGCTCGCCGATGCCGTCAACGCCACCAGTGCCCAGCTCTCCTGGAGCTATCTCACCTCCGTGGTGCGCGACTTTAACCGGGATATTGTAATTGGAAAGGGAGCTGCCACTGCGGGCATCTCAGCGGCAGGCTCACACCAGGCCTCTATTCCAGGAATAGGGGTTGCATCACGATTCTGGTACAACCCCACCCTGAACTATAAATATTATATGCTCCCCGGTGTGCTGGTCATTCTTATAACGGCAATAGGACTGATGATGACCGGTCTCAACCTCGTCAGGGAGAAAGAGGTTGGCACCATTGAGCAGATCAACGTCACCCCCGTGAGAAAATGGGAGCTGATAGCCTCTAAGGTCGTTCCTTTCTTTATCATCGGGCTCCTGGATCTGGCACTGGGACTGAGCATAGGGTGGCTGGCATTCAATATACCCTTTGAGGGAAGTCTCCTGCTCTTTTTTGGTTGCGCTTCCATTTTCCTCGTGGCGGTACTGGGACTGGCACTGTTCTTCTCCACCATGGCCTCAACACAGCAGCAGTTCCTGTTTATAGCTTTCTTTTTCGTGATGATATTCATCCTCATGAGTGGCATCTTCACTCCCACCGAGAGCATGCCGGTGTGGGCACAACAGTTCAACTGGGTCAATCCTGTTGCATATCTCATGCGCATCAACCGTATGGTGATGCTGAAAGGTTCAGGATTTGCCGATATTGCCCGTGATATGGGGATGCTCTCACTGCTTGCCATAGCCTTCATCATCATGGCCATAAGGGCATACCGCAAACGTGCATAGGAGAGCCCGCGATATAGATTTATGGAATTTCTTACCTTTTTGCATCATTAACAATAGTAATAACCAAAACTATCGAATGATGAAAAAGGTCTCCATGCTCAAAATCCTTACAACCTGCCTTCTGCTGGCACCGTCAGCATTTTTCGTCCAGGGACGGCAGGCGGAGACATACGACCGGTTCAACCGGGAGGAACTCATGGAAGATTTTCAGCAGTTCAGGAAAATTCTCGAAGAAAACCATTGTTGTCTCTATGAATACTCGTCCAAAGCAAAGATGGACAGCCTCTTCGACCTCAGCTATAATCGCATCAGCGACTCAATGAGACCTGAAGAGTTTTTCCGTCTGCTTGCTCCCATAACTGCCTGGATTGGTTGTATGCATACCGCCACATGGATGCAGGGCGGATTCTTCAGCCAGCAGGCGGATAACATGTTTCCTCTCCAGGTAAGGCTCATCGACAATTACCTGGTGGTAACGGGTAGTTATAATGATTCCGCGGAGGTGCCAGGGGGAAGCATAATACTCGAAATAAATGGCCTACCTGCAACAACCATCGTCAAACACCTGCGGTCAATCACATCAGCAGATGCTTTAAACCCATGGTTCAAAGATGCACAGCTCACCAGACGCTTCTCAATGTTCTATGCCAGTTATTTCGGATTTCCTGACAAATATGTGGTTACTTATGCTCTGCCGGGCAGAAAGACATCGGCCACAGCTACCCTTACACCAGCAACCATCGATGCTGTCAGAAAGGTTGTTTTCGCACATTTCAGCGGACCTCCCCTCAGGCTGGATATCATGGAGGAAAAGAGCACTGCCGTGATGACCCTGGAGACTTTTATCTACTATGACAAGGTAGACTACTTCAGACATTTTATGGACTCATCGTTCCTCGTGATCAAGGAGAAGGGCATCAGGAACCTTATCCTGGACCTGCGGGGTAACGGGGGAGGTGACCCTTTCTGCGCAGTCATCCTGCTGTCATACCTTGAAAAAAAACCTGTCCCCTACTTCGCCGAGCCTTACGGCAGGTATGCGGACCTGGCGCTTCCTGTTCCGCTTGCCGAAAATCATTTCACCGGTAACCTGTATACACTTATTGACGGAAGCTGCGGCTCAACCAACGGGCACTTCTGTGCGCTGCTAAGCTATCACCGGATAGGCAGGTTCATAGGCACCCCCAGCGGGGCGACATATAAATGCAATGCTGGCAGGCAGACTGAATTCAGACTCGACAACACTCAATTTATCATTACCGTGGCCCGAAGCACCTACTCCGCAGCCGTTGTAGGGATGGATAAGCGCAAGCCTATTATGCCTGACATACTTGTGGCTGACACATATAAATCTTTCCTCGAAGGGAGGGATGTTATCATGGAAAGGGCATTGAAAGAGGCCTGTGATAACTAATAAGATACGATTGCTGTCACCGGCCAGTGATCAGAGATGAAAACGTCATTCTCTGTTACGCGGTGAGTGGCATGTGACATTACCCCCATTCCTTTCCTCACAAAGATGTAATCGATACGCCTGTCACCCGGCTCCTGACTCCATCCGTTGAAGGTGTAGGATTCACCCGCGGGGGGGGTCTCTGATATAGTGTAGGCATCAACGGCCAGGTCTCCCTCCAGCATACCGGCTATGGCCAGGCTCTCGGGCTGTGCGTTGAAATCACCCGTGATCACGAACTTATTATCCTCTGCCAGATCCCTGACCTTCTCCATCAGCACCCCCGAACTCATCACCCTCGCCGAGTCACTGATATGGTCAAAATGGGTGTTTATAAATAAGAGCGTATCCCTGACAGTTCGGTCATAGAGCTGTACCCATGTGGCCACGCGTGTCAGTGCTGCCCCCCAGCCTATCGATCCGGGCACCTCTGGTGTTGCTGATAGCCAGAAAGTCCCTTTGTCAAGCATATCGAACCTGCCCATACGGAAGAAGACCGGGCATGCCTCCCCCGCACGGAGACCATCATCTCGCCCTGCAACCACTGACCCGTATCCAGTCAGAGCGGAGTCGAGATACTCATACTGGTGCCACAGAACCTCCTGCATGCCAAGCAGATCGGGTATACGGTCATTGACAAATCCGGCAATCATGGCTGCCCGGTATGGCCATGCGTTTGGCCCGTCATGCGGTGTGTCAAGCCTTATGTTGAAGGTCATCACGTCGACGCCCGGATCATCACCGGGAACACACGAGAAGCAAAGAATTGCCAGAAGGGCAGCTACAGTAAGTGATCTAAGCATATCTTTGAAGTTTATTTGTACAACGGATAAAGTTACCTGAAAAAATTTATTATGGCGAAGAAAAGGACGATTGAGGAGATCAATGAGAAGATCCGCAGCGGCAGGGCAGTGGTGCTCACGGCGGAGCAGGTCTCAGCCATGGGGCGCGAATTGACCCCCTCTGAGATAGTGGAAAAAGTTGATGTTGTAACCACGGGCACCTTCGGCCCCATGTGCTCGTCGGGCATGTTCATCAACTTCGGTCATAGTGATCCGCCAATGCGCATGGAGAAGCTCACGATGAACAATGTCCCCGTATTTGGAGGTATAGCAGCCGTTGATGCCTATATAGGTGCAACGGAGACAGCCCTGCCGCATGATCAGTACGGGGGAGCTCATGTCATTGAGGAGCTGATAGCCGGAAAGGATGTGCTCCTCCAGGCAACTGCCAAGGGAACAGACTGTTACCCGCGTACCGAAATAAAGACGCTGATTAATAGGGAGAGGGTCAATGAAATGATAATGTTCAACCCCCGCAATGCCTACCAGAACTATAATGTAGCGGTGAACAGCACCTCAAAAATGAAATACACTTATATGGGGACCCTGCTGCCTTCGTTCGGCAATGCAACATTTTCCACCTCCGGAGAGCTGAGTCCGCTGCTCAATGACCCGGAGATGCGTACCATCGGCATTGGCACACGCATATTCTTCGGCGGAGCTACAGGTTACGTGGCATGGCACGGCACCCAGTTCAACACCGGTAAGCCTGTCAACGATCATGGTGTGCCTGTAGGCAATTCCGCCACGCTCGCTCTTATAGGCAATGCAAAAGAGATGGACACCAGGTTTATCAAGGCTGCCTATTTTGAAAAATACGGTGTATCCATTTTTGTGGGAGTTGGAATACCGATACCTGTTCTTGATGAGGATATGGCCCGCAGGGTGATGATACGGAACAGCCAGATAGAGACAAATGTCATCGATTATGGCAATCCTGCAAACGGTGTGCTGGGTAGGGCTGATTATCAGTCGCTCTTCTCCGGCGAGATAACACTCAAGGGGAGGAAAATCAGGACAGCCCCGCTTTCAAGTGTAAAGGTTGCCCGGGAGATAGCTGCCATCCTCAGGGAGGAAATCATGTCCGGTCGGTTCATGCTGACAGAGCCTGTTGAGCTGTTCAGGAAAACAACTGGACTCAACAGTCTGCAAATAAGGCTATAACAATACAAATAACTATAAACAGGAACCCTGCAGGAGTATGGACTAACGCAAGTATTTGAATACAATGTCTTATGCAGGTTCCAAAAGATCATTAAAAAGAAAAATCATAAAAGGATGAAAAGCAGGAGATTTGTGCTGACATTCCCGCCCGAGGCGACGGGTGAGCCGATAACATATAACCTCATCAGGAAGTTTGACATAATGGTAAACATCGTCAAGGCTGACGTATCGCCCGGACAGGTGGGTCACCTGGTGATGGAGATGACGGCCCCTTCGAAGGTTCTGAAGGAGGGGATGGAGTACATGAAACAGCAGAATGTGGAGTGTGTTCCCATTGACAGGAAGATCACCTACAGTGAGGATCTGTGCATTCATTGCGGAGCGTGCTCGGCTGTATGCTTTGCCGGTGCGCTGACAATGAACCGCAAAACTGCCGAACTGGAGTTTGAGCCTGAAAAATGCGTGATGTGTGAACTCTGTCTCACAGCCTGTCCGCTGAAACTATTCTCAATCGATCTTGGCTAAGAGTCCTGTATACCAGCCCCGTCTCTATCGTGAGGCCATGGGCAACAGCCGGTGGAGTAGCTTCCGGTCTGCCTGGCGCGAGACAGACCTGTGGATTGCGATTGACACGGAGCATTACCGGAAGGAGGCTGAAAGGTTCACATTGGAACGTATACTGTTTTACCGGCAGGTGCTTGAGGAACACATCGCCCTGTACCCGGAGTTCAGGGATTCACTTACACCCGTCGTGGCTCCCGGAGGTGTTCACTCCCTTATAAAAGCCATGAGTGATGCAGCCCTTGCTGCCGGCACGGGGCCCATGAGCGCTGTGGCCGGGGCCATGGCTGAATACATCTGCCGTGATCTATTGGAAAAGTACAGTGCTGATGAGGTGGTGGTGGAGAATGGCGGTGACATCTTCATGAAGCTGACGGCCCCGGCCACGGTGGCAGTTTATGCCGGGAGCTCACCCCTGTCGGAGAAGATTGCACTGCAGGTGACGGCGGAAGATACGCCGCTGGCCCTCTGCTGCTCATCGGGAACGGTTGGTCATTCACTCAGCTTCGGCATCGCTGACGCATGCATGATATCATGCCGCGACGGGGCCCTGGCAGATGCCTGTGCCACTGCCTGCTGCAACGAGGTTAAGAAGGGTGATGATGTGCACCGGGTGACGGAGAAGGCACTGGAACGGATTGAGATACTCTCGGCCGTGATCATCGCCGGAGAGAAGGTCGGCCTCGGAGGCAACATCGAGATCAAAATTGTATAGCCCCGGCACCGGAGTCATATCTTCGGCGGGTAGCCGGTGACATCCCTGATCTGCTCATAGAGAGGCTGAAGGTGTTTGTACATCTTCGAGTAGACCCTGTCATACAGCTCACTGTAGATCTCCACATTCTTCGTGTCTGGCACGAACTCCTCACCCCTCCTGGTCATGGCAGCCGCTGCAGCGTTGAAATCGCTGTAATACTTCATCCCCACCGCCGCATTGACAGCCGCCCCCAGTGATGATGTCTCATAGGTGTGGGGCCTGTAGCTGTTCATATTGAAGATATCGGCTGTCATCTGCATTGCCTGCCGGCTCTGTGAGCCTCCTCCTGAGACAACGACCGAATGTACCGGCACTCTTGTCCGGCGGACAGTGCGCAGGAGCCCCTCCCTGAGAGAGTATGTCAGCCCCTCGAGTATCGCCCTGTAGACATGTGCCCTCGTGTGCACGTCGCCGAACCCTATTATAGCCCCCTTCGCTTCCGTGCCGGGCACCTTCACTCCGGGAGACCAGTAGGGCTGCAGCATGAGCCCCATGGATCCGGCAGGCACCTCGTCGACCATAGCATCAAAGAAGGTCTCGGGATGGCTTCCCGTCTCCTCGGCCATCTGTATCTCCTTCAGCCCGAACTCCTTCTTGAACCAGCTGATCATCCAGTAACCCCTGTATATCTGCACCTCCGTGTTATAGTAGTCAGGCACGGCGCTGGGGTACGAGGGAAAGAAAGGTATCACCTCATGATACCTGCTGTGCGTCGTCTGCACCGTGGCAGTGGTGCCATAGCTGAGGCAGGCCACATCAGGAGTGATGACACCGGAACCCAGCACCTCACAGGCCTTGTCGGCAGCCGCGGCAATAAGAGGCAACCCCTCAGGTATGCCTGACAGCTCTGATGCCTCGCGACTGATATGGCCAAGCACCTCCGAGGGCCTGACAAGGTCAGGCAGCTTGTCCCTCTCCACAGGAAACATCTTATAGTTCATGTGGCTCCTGTCAGTCCACTGCTGTTTCCTGTAATCAAAGGGCAGATAGGCCACGGTGCACCCTACCGAATCACGGTATTCACCCGTCAACAGCCATGTAAGATAACCTGAGAGCAGGAGAAACTTACTGGTTTTCTCCCACACCTCCGGGGTGTTCTGCATAAGCCAGTTGCACTCTCCCTGCTTGACCGTATGCATCACCGCCTCTCTCATGCCTACAATCCTGAGGGCTATCTGCATCAGCCAGTCAGGATATTTTCCCACAGCACACAGCCTCTGGTCGAGCCAGCTGATAGCCGGCCGCAGCGACTTGCCCTCACTGTCGAGATTGATAAGTGTGGAACGCTGGGTGGTGAGGGTGACAGCCTTTATCTGATCCTTGCTGAACTCCGTCTCCCGGAACAGTCTCTGCAGCGTCTCGAACATCCTGTCGCGGAAGTATTCGGGATGCTGCTCGGCCCACCCCGGTGCTGTGGAGAAATATGGTTCAATGACGGTTTTGCATATCTGCCGGACATTGCCCCCAAGGTCAATCAGTACCGCGCGCACCGACTGCGTACCGAAGTCTATGGCCAGAATCAATTCATCGGATGGTTTCATAATCTATCTGTTACAATCCCAGCATGCCGCCGGGGTTCATGATATTGTCAGGATCAAGATGCTTCTTCACTGCTGCCATCAACGCTATGGAGCTCTTACCTAGATGTCCCTCCATCCACGGGGCCAGCACCCTGCCCACGCCGTGGTGATGGGATATTGAACCTCCGTTCTCAAGGATAGTATCAACCAGTCCCCGGTGAAACAGTGCGAAGTCCTGCTTCTCATTGCCCTTCTCCATGGGGCTGAGGAAGGTGAAGTAGAGGTTTGCCCCGTTCTCGTATACATGGGAGATGTGTATCATCATGAAGGCCCCCCGCCTGCGGTTGACATACTCATGTGCAGCACTCCACACCTTCAGCAGCCGGTCCCATGTCACCGCCGTCTCGAGTGTGTCGGTCATGATGCCGAGATCCATCAGCGGATCGCGCATATAGGCGCTCGAGTATCGCTGGGCAAGCCACTTCCTGACAGGACCGCTGCCAATGAACATGCCCTTGCCGCGTCGAACTGTCTTCCTTATCTTTTTCATGACGAAGCGGGCGTAGCTCTTCTCCCCCTCCACCGTCACGAACATCAGGCAGCGGCTGCCGGTCTTAAACCCGAGTCCTTTCAGCAGCCTGTCGGCTCCGGTTCCGTCGAAGCCGGAAGTCCTGAAGGCTATGTCCGTCTCAGCGGGGTCGGATATCCTGAAGAGGTGAGGTCTGCCGTACTCGCACTGCATCACCTTCCGCATCGTCTCCACCGCCTGTTCGAAGCTCCTGAAGATAAATCCTGCTGAGGTGGTGTTGGCCGGCGCATGGTTGAAGATGCGGAGCGTGGCTTCCGTTATCACTCCGAGGGTTCCCTCTGCACCGGCAAAGAGCCTGTGGATGTCCCACCCCTGTGCCATCCGGGGAAAATCCTTCGTCTCTATGACTCCTGCAGGCGTCACTGCCTTCAGCGCCACCACCATGTCCTCTATCTTGCCGTACCCCGTAGAGGCCTGTCCTGCACCCCTGGCGGAGATCCAGCCGCCGACGGTTGAATACTCGAACGACTGTGGAAAGTGGCCACAGCTGTAGCCGTGCCTGTTAAGCTCCTCCTCAAACGCCGGACCCATGATGCCGGCCTCGACCCGCACACTCTTGTTGACGCTGTTGATCTCGATGATCCTGTTCAGGTGCTTTGCCAGGTCGAGGGCTATACCACCTTGGGGGGCACGCAGAGCCCCGGTGACTGACGACTGTCCTCCGGCAGGGATGATGGCTATCTTTTCCAGGCTGCAATATTCAACGATCTTGACCACCTCATCATGACTGCGAGGTGCCACCACGGCGTCGGGAGGGTCAGGCACCCGGCCGAGCCTGAGGTCAAGCAGCTCACCGTAGAACTTGCCACAGGACCAGCGTGCGCGGGAGAGATCGTCAGCAGCCACGTTGTCACTGCCACAGACACTCCTCAGGAAATCAAGGTGTGACGGTTTCAGGAGAGAGGGCTTCTCAAGTCTCACCTCCTCTGTTCCGGGAAGATGCTTTTTCCTCAGATCTTCGTCCGTAAGACCGAATTTCTCCTTTAAAAGTGTGATCATGCGGGGGTCGACCGTCTCTTCCCTCTTATCGCCCCACTTGAGGATATGGCGGTAGGTATTCTCTCTCTCCATGCTTCTAAGATAGTTCATATTCCTTCAGTATCGAAGCCATCTCCGACTCCCGGTACTCTTCATCCCAGCCCAGCAGTTCTGCCGCCACCGATGCGATCTTCTCAATGATCTCCCTTCCGGGATTGCCCAGCGTACCGGTGCCGGTTCTGCGCAGCATGATGTCCCTGAGCGTGCGTGCGCTCTCATAGATGACGGCGTAGACCACTTCGGCAAGTATCTCTCCGTCATGGCTAATAACCTCAGCATAAAGGGGTTCGTCCCTGGCGATCTGGAAGACGATCCTGCTTTCGGTGCCGTAGTTCCTGCTGACATATTCCACCGTATTGCGGCTGAAGTCCTTATAATTCAGATGCTGCCTTATCATGAACTGCCTCATGTCTCTTATCTCACAACCTGAGAGATAGAGGTTGTCGGAGACAGAGTCGGAGAGGGTTCTCTCAAGCTTCGCCGAGACAAGCCTCAGCACCTCACGTGCCAGGCTCCTGCTGGTGGTATATTTGCCTCCCTCAACGGTGATCATCCCTTCAATGCCGTCTTTGGCATTGTCATACACCTCGTACTTTCGCGATGTCTCATATGATCCCTTCGTCTGGTCATCAACCAGGGGGCGCAATCCCCCGTAGGCATGGACAATATCGGAGCGTGAGATCTTACGGCCGAAGTTAACATTCACATTGTTAATGATCTCATCGATGCTCTCCTGCGATACCCTGTAGTCATCCGGGTCTCCGAAGTACTCCTTGTCAGTGGTGCCGATGAGCGAATAATCGCGCCACGGCATGATCATCATGTGACCGCCGTCGCTCTTCTGCAGCGAGACCACATGATGGCCGGCAATTTTCCTGGTTATAATGTGGATGCCCTCCGAGCGCTTCACCCTGTGCTCGGGCATATCCTTCCCTGCAGCCAGAGTGAGTATCTCGTCGGCCCAGGTGCCTCCGCAGTTGACTACCAGCCTTCCCCTGACCTCCTTCTCTGCCCCGGTGAAGGAGTCCCTGACCTTCACACCGGTGATCCTGTTTCCATCACCAAATACAAATCCCTCCACAGGTGTGTAGTTTGATACCTTCGCACCGTACTCTACCGCCGATTTGATGAACGCCAGGGTGAGTCTCTCGGGGAAGATGCTCTGATAGTCGAAGAAGTAGAAGGAGTTTCTGAGATCCTCCATCTTCAGGTTCGGCTCCAGCCTGATGGTTTTCCTGCGGGGGACAAGCCTGTGGTTCTGCAGTTTCTTGCTTCTGTCCCAGGTGTCCTTCTTGTCATACGACAGGGCATCATAGAGGTACATCCCGGCAAGCATCTTCCAGATATTTCCCTTCCACCGCTTGTACATCGGCAGCAGGAACGGCAGGGGGTATACAAAATTGGGGGCGATGTTACCGAGGATCCTGCGCTCCCGCAACGACTCGCGCACAAGCTTGAGTTCACCGTTGGCGAGATACCTCAGCCCTCCGTGGATGAGCTTTGAGGTGGCGGCGGAGGTGGCACCGCCATAGTCCTTTCTTTCAAAAAGGGCGACAGAGAGGCTGCGGGCGGCAGCGATATAGGCTACCGCCGCTCCTGTGATGCCGCCGCCGACGATCACCAGGTCAAATGTCTGATCATCATCCTCTTCAATATACCGCTTGAGTATCATGTGATAAGCTGCTATAATACAACCCCGTAATTTACTTCAAAATCATCAGAATACATAATACCCCGCCAATGCCAATTCACCCCTCTCCCGGGAGCGGGAGAAGGGTGAGGCATGG
>CALMRD010000182.1 GCA_937871625.1 uncultured Bacteroidales bacterium
CCCAGCGTGGCCACCATCACCGCCTTGATTGTGTGCATGCGGTTCTCAGCCTCGTCAAAGACTATTGAATGGTGGGATTCGAACACCTCTTCAGTCACCTCCATGCCGTCGAGCCCGTATTTTTTATAGATCTCCTCGCCCATCTTCGTCTCCCTGTTGTGGAAAGCAGGCAGGCAATGAAGGAATTTGACCTTCGGATTACCCGTAAGGATGATCACTTCGCCATTTACCTGGTACGGTTTCAGTAATCTGATCCTCTCCTCCCACACTGCCTCTGGCTCACCCATGGAGACCCATACATCCGTATAGAGAAAGTCAACATCCCTGACAGCGTCAGCCACGGTCTCGGTAAGAGTAATCTTTGCACCTGTCTCCCGTGCTATCTCGCGACACTGCTGCACCAGCTCAGCTGACGGCTGACATGCTTCGGGAGCTGCCGCACGGAAGTCCATGCCCATCTTGGCAGCACCCACCATCAGTGAATTGCCCATGTTGTTACGGGCATCACCAAGGTAGCAGAAGCTGATCTTATCCAGCGGCTTGTCACAGTGCTCCATCATCGTCATAAAATCGGCGAGAATCTGTGTGGGATGAAACTCGTTCGTCAGCCCGTTCCAAACCGGCACCCCGGCATAGGCTGCCAGCTCTTCCACTATCTGCTGGCCGTAACCACGGTACTCGATGCCGTCATACATTCTTCCCAGAACGCGGGCAGTATCCTTCATTGACTCCTTATGCCCTATCTGCGAACCTGACGGACCCAGGTAGGTGACATGGGCACCCTGGTCAAAGGCTGCCACCTCAAAGGCACAACGGGTGCGCGTAGATGCCTTCTCGAAAATCAAGGCGATATTCTTTCCCTTGAGCCTCTGTCTCTCGGTACCTGCATACTTTGCTTTCTTGAGGTCAAAGGAGAGGTCAAGAAGGAATTTTATCTCCTGCGGTGTAAAGTCGAGCAGCTTGAGGAAACTGCGATTTCTTAAATTGTAAGCCATATACCTGTTATTTGCGATTTACGATTTGCGATTTTAATTACCGACTGCCGACTGTGGACTGCCGACTGTGGACTGGTGCCTGCCTAGTCATACTCCATCGTAATCTTTGTACCATACCGTCTATCCTCCAGCTTGAAGGCCTCGGTTATGACGCTCTTGCTACCGCCGGCACGAATGAAACTCAGGCAGGCCTCTATCTTGGGAGCCATGCTCCCCCTGGAAAACTGTCCCTCATTGAGGTACATCAAAGCATCCTTGTAGTCGAGGAACTCCTTGATCTCCTCGTCAGGCTTCTTGTAATTGATATAGACATACGGAACATCCGTCAGGATGTAGAACTCATCCGCCCCTATCTTTGAGGCGAGCAGTGCAGAGGCGAGATCCTTGTCGATGACGGCCTCGGCAGGCCTGACATCTTTCTTCTCGTCGATGTAGACAGGCACCCCTCCGCCACCGGCAGCAATGACGATATTGCCCCTGCCGGCCAGCTCACGTATTAGGTCATGGTTCATAACATCCACAGGCCTGGGTGAAGGCACCACCCTCCGGAACCCACCTTCAGCCTTTACCTCCTCCTTAAATACCCATTCCTTTTCCCTGGCGAGCTCCTCTGCCTGCTCCCTGGTATAAATCTTGCCCACCCTCTTCTGCGGATCGCTGAAGGCCGGATCATCCTTGTCAACTACCACGGTTGTGACCAGGCAGACGACGTTCTTTTTGATGCCGTGCTTATTGAGCACATTCTTGAACATCCGCTCTATCATGTAGCCTATGCCTCCCTGGGAGTCAGCCACGCAAATGTCTATGGGCATCTGAGCAATACCGTACATCTGCTCCCCTGCATCATTGCGCATGAGTATGTTGCCAACCTGTGGACCGTTACCATGAGTTATGACCAGGTCATACCCCTCCCTGATCAGAAATATAAGGTTCTCAAGAGTGTCAGTCGTATTCTGCTCCTGCTCCTCTATAGTCCCCAACTGGTCACCCCTGAGAAGTGCATTGCCACCCAGGGCAACAACTGCAAGTTTCTTACTCATTACTTTTCTATTGTAGCACTGTGACAAAGCTAAAATATTAAATCAAAATAATACATGGAAAAAATTACTTCGCAGGTAAAGGAGCCAATTTGACCCCATAGTACCGGAGAGGGACGAAATCTGTGACATAATTATTACATTTACACCCAAAGATTTTTGCGTGAAGTATCTCCCTCCTCTTAAGGTCCCCATGCTTATCCTCATTCTCCTGCTTGCCTCCTGCAGGGGCGATGCGGGGTATAAAAACATGAGAGAGGGTGAGATATGGTACAATATCAAGTATGTCAGCAACCCCTCCTCTCTCTCAAGCGACCTGCTGCCCAAGGAACTGGTGATAGCTTTTAAGAATGACCTCATCAGTACAAGACTCAAGGCTCCTATTGGCAACACCGGCATCACCACAGTCATCAACCCCAGGGAGAACATCTATGACACTTACCTTAACCTGCTCAGCTTCAAGTACTATTTTGAGGGCAACTACAGGGACATTCAGCCCGGTTTTACGGCTATGGAAGGGATGACGGTGCATGACACCGGACGGAGATCGGTGATCTGTGGCTTCAACTGCCGTCAGGCCAGGGTAGATATACCTGGCTCCGAAAGCACCAGGTATATCTGGTATACATATGAGATTAAAGCGGAGAATCCCAATCGCATGACCCCCTATCGGGATGTTGAGGGAGTACTGATGGACTTCTTTTACATTATTGGCGATGCAGAGCTGCAGTTCACGGCTGACGAAGTGCTCAAAAAAGAGATCCCCGACAGGGAGTTCGTAAAGAAGAGCAACTACAGGAAGGTGCCGGCCAGTTTCCTGAATGCTCTTATTCTCAAAATGATCTCCTTTTGAAAATATTAATCTCCGGCTCAACCATTTTTTTTACCTTTGCTATTCATTTTACAGGTCTCTGAGGATCAGTAACACCCTTGCAGCTTTATGGGCAAACAGAAGAAAAACAACGGTTCGTCATCCAGGAAGAAGAATCCTGCCAGCAACCCGTCAGGGGAGAACCTGAGGTTCATTGCAGGTCTTATTCTGCTTGTCTTTGCCCTCTACATGCTGGTAGTCTTCATATCATATGTGATGACCGGGACGGCGGACCAGAGCTCACTGGGGCCTCAGCCTGATGATGCTTCGTATGCTTACAGGAACTGGGGAGGCAAGGCGGGTTTTAAGATCAGTCACTATTTTATCTATAACGGCTTTGGACTGGGGTCATTCTTTTTGCCCCTGATCATTGGAGCCATAGGTCTTGCCCTGCTCAGGGTCAAGTATTTCCGGCTCGGCAAGAATATTCTCCGATTTCTTCTGGCCACCGTGCTGGTCTCGGCAATATTGGGGTTTATTGCCGGTGAGTCTACCTTCCTCGGCTCCGGCCCGGGAGGTGAATTCGGGTATATCGCGGCACAAAGGATGAATGATATCCTGGGAAAGGTAGGCACCGGTGCAGCACTGCTGGTACTCACGGTGGCATATCTTATTTTTGCCCTTCATGTCAGCCCGCAGACCCTGCGAAAGCCTCTTGCCTCTGTCGCCAGGGCAGGAGCCTCAGTACTCTCCGGGGAGGGGCGCAGGAAAAACATAGTCACGGAAGATACCAGGGTGGAACCGGAGGAGAACTACCCGTCGGTTGAGGAAGAGCCTCTCAGGGGAGATGAAGAGGAGAGTGATGACATCGATGACTTCTACAGGCCACCGGAGGTACCCGAAGAGAGACCCATCGTGAATGTCATAGGTGGCAACAAAAAGCCGGAATCGGTGGAGCCGGCAGACGACGAGGAGGCAGTCAGCGACCTTCCGCCATTTGACCCACGGCTCTCCCTGCCGCGGTACAAGTTTCCCACCCTGGCCCTGCTGCGCGACTACAGGAGCACGGGAGCCACCACCACTGACGAGGTAAATGCCAACAAGGAGATAATCACCAAGACCCTCTCTGACCATAAGATAACCATCAGGCAGATCTCCGCCACGGTCGGACCCACCGTCACCCTTTACGAGGTGGTGCCCGACAGGGGTGTCAAGATACACCGCATAAAATCGCTCGACAACGACATAGCCCTCAGTCTCTCTGCACTGGGCATCAGGATCATCGCTCCCATACCGGGAAGGGGCACGGTAGGCATCGAGGTGCCCAACAAGAAACCGGAGACGGTTTCGATGAAAGGACTGATCTCCTCACGCGAGTTCAACCACTCGGAACAAGAGCTTCCCCTGGCACTTGGACGAACGATAACCAACGATCCTTTCATCATAGACCTCACCACCATGCCACACCTGCTTGTTGCAGGGGCTACCGGTCAGGGCAAGTCGGTAGGTCTCAATGCCATCATCACCTCCCTGCTTTACAAGAAGCACCCTGCAGAGCTCAAGCTTGTGCTCATAGACCCCAAGAGGGTCGAGCTGCCGCTCTACGCCAAGATAGAGCGCCACTTCCTTGCCAAGCTGCCCGATGAGGAAGATGCCATTGTTACAGACACAAAGAAGGTTATCAACACCCTAAATTCGCTCTGCATACTCATGGATCGCCGCCTTGACCTGCTCAAACTGTCGCAGACAAGGAACATAAAGGAATACAACGAGAGGTTCATCTCCCGCAGGCTCAATCCAGAGAAGGGCCACGACTTCATGCCCTACATCGTGCTGATAATAGATGAGTTTGCCGACCTGATAATGACATCCGGGCGTGATGTGGAGGCACCGATAGGAAGGCTGGCGCAGCTCTCCAGGGCTGTCGGCATCCACCTCATCATCTCCACCCAGAGACCCTCGGTAAGCATCATTACAGGTTTCATCAAGGCCAACTTCCCCTCACGCATCGCCTTCAGGGTCTTCTCCGGCGTCGACTCCCGCACCATCCTTGACACCACCGGCGCCGACAGGCTGGTAGGCAGAGGCGATGCATTGATCTCCCGCGGCGGTGAACCGATAAGGGTACAGTGCGCCTTCATAGACACCCCCGAGATAGAGGAGGTGACCGAATTCATAGGCTCACAACAGGGATACCCCGATGCGATGCACCTCCCGGAATATGTCGGCGATGATGATGCCGACAACGGTAACAGGGAGGTCGACCTGAAGAAGCGCGACCCGCTCTTTGATGACGCTGCCAGGCTGGTGGTGCAGCACCAGCAGGGTTCAACATCACTCATCCAGAGAAGGATGCAGCTCGGGTACAACCGTGCCGGCCGTATCATCGACCAGCTGGAAGCCGCAGGCATCGTCGGACCGTTCGAGGGAAGCAAGGCACGCGAAGTCATAGTTCAGGATCCCCAGACTTTGGAACGGATTTTGAAGAGCCTTGATGAGGAGAACGCGTAAGATGAAGAAAACAGGACTCATAATGCTGCTTACCATAGCAGTACTGACGGCTGCCGCACAGAAGGACCCGGAGGCGGTCAGGGTGCTTTCGGAGTTCAGCAAAAAGGCTACCTCGGCACCATCGGTGAAGATAGATTTTACCGTAATCACAAACGACAGCCGTGAGGGCGACATCACAACCCTTACCGGCTCGGCAGTAATAGCAGGAGACAGTTACAGGATCACCCTGCCGGAGAATGAGATATGGGCCGACGGCAAAGCTGTGTGGAGTTATCTGCCGGATATCGGTGAAGTAACGATCACGGAGCCCGATCCCTATGATGATTCGTTCATGACAAAACCGTCACTCCTCTTCACCATGTACGAAGAGGGCTATAAGGTGAGACTCCTTGAACAGAATACCACTGAATGGGTCATTGACCTCTATCCTGAAGAGATCGAAAACAACCTGGTGCGTATCAGGCTCAGGATAGGCAAAGCGGGTTATATTATGAGGTCAGCGGAATACAGGACCAAGGATGGCATAAGCGTTACGCTGACAGCTGACAGCTATGACCTCAGCTTCCGCCCGCCTGCAGGCTATTTCAGCTTTGACCCTGCCGCCCATAAGGGAGTGGATATCATCGACATGAGGTAGTGCCGGATGATGCAGCGTGATTTCATAATAGCAGGGGCGGCGATTATGGTGCTGATCATAATCTACATGATCATGAAACGCCGTGCAGACAGGATCAGGTCAAGGCGCGATGACCGAAACAGGTTCAGGCCACGCCGGTGACGAAGACACAATAAAAGAGAAAGCTGCCCCCTTTACGGGAGGCAGCTTTCATTTTAAGGGTACCTGTTTTCAGGTAAAATAATTATCGCCTGGAAATGATACTAGTAGACGTTCTGTACCATAGCCGGGTTGGCATCAATCTCACGCTGCGGGATAAGGAACACCCACTTTGGATTAACGCTCGGCCTGTCCTGATACATACCGTCAAGATACAGGTCTGGATTTGCACCTGACCCAGTCATGTCAAGCACCTCATCATTCCTTAACATGTCGAACCACCTGAAGCCTTCCAGGAACAGTTCAATCCTTCTCTGAAGCAGGATCTCATCAACAAGAGCCTGACCCGTGTTTGTCGACTTGACATATGCATCATCCCTTTCAGAAACGAGTTCAAAGAGCACATCCTGTGCCAGTGCATTCTGGGTGCCCAGACGAGCCAGTGCTTCTGCCTCGATAAGATACATCTCTGATGCCCTCATGTGAATTACGTCCATGGGATCAATGGTTGGTCCATTGGACTGCTGCAGTTTAATATGCATGTAGGGTACCATATTGTGAGAACTTGAATTGTTTACAATAACCCTGTATGCTGCAACAGCTGCAAGATACTCATCCCTGGTGGCATACCTTCCGGCATTGTCACCGGCGTTCCAGGCGTAGAAGGTGCTTGGTGCATCTTTCAGGAAGAGGTCTTTTCTGTAGTCGGTGTCAGAAATCTGATCATACAGCAGGTGATTAATAAACTTGGGATTGCTCCGGTTCTGTGAACCATTGAAATTGTTGGAGCAATAGTAGAAGTATGAGTAGTAGTATGATGTCTGGTCCTGTATCATTGTTGACCCCCAAATCCACTCAGGGTTATTGACACTGTTAAATCCGGACTTATACTGAGCCTCATTCATCAGGGTGTAACCCTGACGGGCTTCATGAGCCATTGTGGCTGCCTTTTGCCACTGGCCACTGGTCAGGTATACTCTTGCTGCAATACCCTTTGCCACGTCTATATTAAGGTGTGATATGTCCGGCCTATCGGTAGCCAGGGCAAAATGGCCAATAGCGGTTGTCAGGTCTTCTTCGATCTGTGTGTAGACCTCCTGAACCGTATTACGGGGCTTGCCTTCGTAAGGTGGTTCGGTGGCAGTCATGATAGGCACACCAAGATCTGATGCCGGATTTCCGACCATATAAGGCTTGGCGAAGAACTGCACCAGCTGAAAATGTGCCCATGCCCTGTAGGCATATGCCTGCCCCAGGATATTGTGCAACACATCCGACTCCTGCAGATCCCCGGCAGCATTGATAATATTATTTACCGAGCCAATTATGTTGTAATAGAAAAACCACGAGAAGGAGACATCATCCCTGGTAGCACTGGTATGCATAATCCATTGAATGCGTGCCCTGTGCCATCCATTTCCAACAGCGGAATGCATCGCATCACTTGCTCCGAAATCTGCCGTGGGGATCATAAACTGCTGCCCGGCATAATAGCTTATGTAACCATTCTGAGCATACATGGCCCGATGGATACCGTTCATGGCCAGCATCATATTATCAACTGAGGAGAGTGCTATAGCATTCGTCACAGAGTCGGTAGGAACGGTTTGCAGGAAATCTTCCTCACATGAGCTCAGGCTCAGTGTGATGGCGAAGATTAAGACTAACCTTAAAGTTAAATATTTCGCTTTCATTGTCTGTTCTGGTTTAGTTAGATGAATTAAAACTGCAGATTAAGTCCTATGATCATTGACCGGCTTGGACTGTAGGCGAACTCGCTCTGTGTTCCGTTGAAGTTGTAGGTTGGGTTCATCCCTTTTCTTGCTGCAAACAGATAGAGGTTTTCACCTGTAGCAAACACCGTTAACTGTCCCACGCCGAATCTGCTGAGAAGCTGTTTCGGGAGAGCATAGCTTAAGGTCACGTTCTTGATATTGAAGTAGTCAGATGATATCAGGAAATAGTCAGATGTAGCATAAAGGTTGGCGTTAGCATATTGCAGCCTCGGGAAGTTTGTTACATCTCCGGGATTTTTCCATGCATTCTTGACATCCGGATGAAAAGATTCACCGGCTGTTGCATCAAGCATTCCCTGGTAGACGCCATCAATCATCTGGCCTCCCAGTGAATAGGTAAACAGGGTACTCAATGTGAAACCCTTATAGGTAAACAGATTACCTATAGATCCCTGGAGGTCAGGAAATGCAGAAGCTCCAACGTAGCCATATCCGGCTGCACTCTGGTCTTTGGTAAGCACCGGATCGCCATTGGCGTCATAGGAGAGCTGTGAGCCAGTCACGTTACCCTCTTCATCGGTTACGTCTTCCCACACATGGAACCTGGTGGCACCGTCAGTCGGGTCAACATCGTAGAATTTTCTCAGCCAGAAATCATAAACAGAATGGCCTACTGACCATCTTTTGGTACCATCAACGAAGGGATCGGGAATAAAAGTGATCTCGTTCCTGAGGGTGGAGGCTATAAGGGTCAGGTTCCATCTGAAGTCACCGGTGCGTACTA
>CALMRD010000183.1 GCA_937871625.1 uncultured Bacteroidales bacterium
CAACAGCTACAATGTGAAACGGATAGTTGAACTGAGGCTGCAACTGGCACAGCTGCTCGGCTTCGGCGACTATGCATCATACGCCCTTGAAGACCGGATGGCATCCACCCCTGAAGAGGTGAACAGCTTCCTGCAAGAGCTGCTGGAGGCTTCATCACCCGCCGGCAAACGCGACCTTGATGAATTGGAGCAGTACGCCCACAGATTGGGTCACGATGGAAGGATCGAACGATGGGACTGGGCTTATTTTTCAGAAAAGCTGCGCCTGGAGCGGTTTAAGATCGACGATGAGGCCCTGCGGCCATACATGCCACTTGAAAAGGTAAGTAAGGCAGTGCTGGGACTGGCCACAGCGCTCTACGGCATTACCTTCAGGCAGAACGGTGAAATACCGGTTTACAGTAGCGAGGTGACTGCCTATGAGGTTCATGACGGTGACAGGGGAATCATAGCCATACTCATGCTCGACTTCCATCCGCGGCCTGGCAAGAGCGGCGGCGCATGGATGACCGGCTTCCGCGAACAGAGCAGGGAGCCTGGGGCAGAGGTTGACAGCCGCAGAGAGGGTGAAGCCGGAAGAAGAGTAATCCCGGTGATCTCACTGGTGATGAACTTCACCCGTCCTACTCCTGCACGACCTTCACTGCTGTCACACAACGAGATGAATACGTTCCTCCACGAGTTCGGTCATGCTCTTCACGGCATGCTGTCGGACTGCACCTATGAGAGCCTGGCAGGCACCAACGTGAAGCGCGATTTCGTGGAGCTGCCGTCGCAGATACTGGAGAACTGGGCCTGGGAGAAAGAGTGGCTCGACACCTGGGCGGCACACTGGCAGACCGGAGAGAAGATCCCTGACGAATTACTGATAAAACTGAAGCAGTCGCTGACATATAACGAGGGATATGCCTGCATGCGGCAGCTCAGCTTCGGGCTTCTTGACATGGCCTGGCACACCCTCAGGGAGCCGTTTGAAGGCGATATAGTGGCATTTGAGAGAACAGCCATGGCTCCCGCCCTGCTGCTGCCTCACGCCGAAGGCTCATGCATTAGTGTCTCCTTTGCCCACCTCTTCTCGGGAGGTTATGCGGCAGGATACTACGGCTACAAATGGGCCGAGGTGCTCGATGCCGATGCTTACAGCCTCTTCAGGGAAAGAGGCATCTTTAACAGGGAGACGGCTCTCTCTTTCAGAAGAAACATCCTGGAAAAGGGTGGCAGCAGGGAGCCAGACGAACTGTACCGGGCCTTCCGCGGTCGTGAACCTTCGCTGGAACCGTTGATTGAGAGAAGCGGATTCAGTGAAGTGCAGACTGGTACCTGAAGTTCACGATCAGGCCATCATTCCTTATCAAACTTCCGCATATAGAAAATGGGGTGTCAGGAAAACCTGACACCCCATGGTCTGATTTTATAGTAACAGATTACTCTTTATCCCACCAGACAGGATCACTCCATATGGCATCCTGCATTGCAAGAGGATTTGATGCCATCAACTGCTCATTGTTGTAGTTGCTTTCATGGGTGCTGTGGTTGAACCGGCGGAACCAGTATGTAGGATCGGAAGGACTGGTCCCGGTCATGATGTTTGTTGCAGTGAACTCATAAGGTCTTACGTAGTCCCTGTAGACAACTCCAAGGCTGCCTATGTTCCCGGCACTGTAGTTGAAACGGCGCATGTCATTCCAGTTCTGCATGTTGAATCCCAGCGCTATTATCTTCTGCTTGATGATATCAGCCATAGTGAGTGAAGCTGCACCCTGAACGACAGCTCCGCTCGACAGATAAGCGGCAATATCAGCCGGGTCCATCGGCATCTGATCCGGGTTGACGGTGCCTGATGCCTGCCACTCATTGAGCTTTCTCTGCATACGGTCGAAGCTGGCCTGAACGCCTGCCCGGTAAGCGGTATAGGCCTCCGGTGCATTACCCTGCCTGAGATATACCTCGGCCTTGATAAAGCACATCTCGGCATAGGTAAGAATATCAGAGTCGGAGTCAGGCCTGACAAAGAAGCTGCCTGTACCCCCGACGGCATTTGCGTCGCTTGCAGTATAATAATACATATCAGTGACAGACCTGCCGCTGGTTGACATGCTGTTGGACCTCATGTTAACATATACAGTATCACCTGCTCTTTTGTAGTTGGTGCTGTTGATGTAAAATGCACCTTTCGGATAAGTCACGGCAACAGATGTCCCGGTCTCAGTATAAGGATGAGGCACTGCTGCAATGAACGCAGCTCTTTCGGTATCATCGGTTATTGAATATGTAATTGTTCTCGCAGCTGTTGCATATGAGGAATTGGATGGTCCGCTGTTCTGCCTGACGTCAGAATACATCATATCAACACCTACATCCCTTGCCCATTCATAGCTGACGATATCACCGGCACTGTTCAGTTCAATGTTGGTCATCATGGCGGGAAGAATCTTGGACATACGGGGGTCAACAACTCCCGAACCTCCTGTATAGTTGTTTGTCAGCAGATTGGCAAACCATCTGGTTGCACGCTGCGATGTACCGTAAGCGGCAGAGTTCCATGTAGAGTTGGCCTGGTAGGGATCACCGATCGTAAAGTTGGTGGCATCACCCTCTACATTATAATGCTTCATGATAATGTTCTCGTCATTTGACTGGGGAGCATTCTGAAGAGCAGCCAGAACCGCATTCGGATCATAGGAGGACTTCTTTGAAATCTGAAGGAGATAGCGTGCTTTCAGACCATAGCAAAGCTTGATCCATTTGCTGACATCGCCGTTATTCCATGAGTCTCCCTCTGCAAGAGCCGGAGCACCTGCCTCCTGGGTCATGCTGAAGTATTCAATGGCTTTATCCAGGTCTTCCATGCACCCATTGTAGATGACATCCCCCTGATCATAGACAGGATTATACTTACCGGTCATAGCCTCAGTATAAGGCATCTCCCCGTAAATATCGAGCATCATCAGGAAACCCATTGATTTGATGCAATATGCGGCACCCATATAGTGATAGGCACCTGCCTCCTCTGCTTTCTCTAACATTGGTTTCAGGTTGACAGCTGCACCCAGGAACCAGTTCTGATAGATGGTTGTACAACTGCCCTGTATCGGGTTCCATGCAGCAAGCCTGCTGTTGGAACTGGTTGAGGAGACATAAGTAAGAATCCCGTCTATAAAACTTGACCGGGTATTGGCTGTTCCCCATGCATACATGTAATAGTGCTGTATCCACGGAAGTCTGATTTCCGGGGTCGCACTCTGATCATTTGGATTATCAGGGTCAACATTGACATCCAGCCACTTATCACAGGATGACGACCCCAGAAGGAAGATCAGCGTTAATGTGATATACAATATCTTTTTCATAATCATCTATTGTTTAATCCGTTACTAAAATGTGACATTGAGGCCGAAGGTGACGTTCCTGGTTGCAGGAACACCACAATAGTCGATACCCATTGAGCCTGAGCCTCCTGTTCCTGAACCGGAAACGCTGACCTCGGGATCCATACCCTTATAGTTGGTCCATAACCAGAGGTTATACCCTGCTACCGAAGCGGAGAGGCCTTTTATGTACTTGTTGTTGCCAAGCAGGCCGCCAAAGTCGTATGAGAGCGACATCGAGCGAAGCCTTAACCAGTTGGTACTGGTCATGAAGTGGTAGGCGTTAGCCGCATAATTTGCCCAGTACTGCTGTATCATGTATTCGCCCGATCTCGAAGCACTATTAACAATATAGGTCTGACCAGCCTCATAAGTGTATGAGACAGGTTCTCCTGTTGCCTTTGAAACTCCCGCCACAGTGACAGATTCGCGGTCGAGGGTTCTCATGCTCAGACCATTGACAGTTAGGAAATACTCCGTGCCGTTATATATGTCACCACCTTTTCTTATATCAAACAGGAAAGAGAAGTTAAGGTTCTTATAATTTAAGTTGTTATTCAAGCCTCCGATGAAATCAGGTTCACGGTTTCCGATAACATTAGTTTGCACATTAGTTGGGGCATATAAGCCTGTGGCTTCATCAACAACATATCTGCCATCAGGTATCTCATTTCCTTCTTCATCCTTTTCTCTTGTCCAGTAATCACCGGTAAGGCCGAGAAAGTAACCGCCGTTGGGAACTGATGCCGCTTTAACCCCGCCAATCTGCACATCGGTTACGTAAAACAAACCGACTCCCGGCAGAAAATCACCAAGGGTTCC
>CALMRD010000184.1 GCA_937871625.1 uncultured Bacteroidales bacterium
ATGTCGTACCGGTGGCCACATCCTTGACCCAAATGTAGTGCGCACCAATAACCCCTTCGGGTACCGTCACCTTGATGCTGAACTCGCCAGTCTTTTTAGCGGTTCCTGACGCGATCTTGCCTGTGCCTGAGGAGAACGTTTCCTTATTGGCATTATCCCAATACACGTTCACCGTGGCTCCGGCTGTGACGCCTTCACCTACTATGTAAAGGGTCATACCCTTCGTAACTTCAATGTCCTCGTGAAGTTGGAGTTCGTCTTCATCTTGAATCTCAGTTATAACTATGTCAGCTGCATGAACTGGTACAAATGGTACCAGTGTCATGAGCAGTGTTGCTAGTACTAGTAGCGTAATCGCTTTTTTACTATTCATTTTTCTTTTTTCACCTTTTAATCGTCGCGAACAGGGAAGATAAATTGTAGATAAATCCACCCTATTCAACGATCAAGACACTCAAAACAGATTTCATTACTTAAAGGTATGTCTACAGGCAGCATGATCTGCAACAGAACGGCAAATTCAAAGATGATTTCAGGATAACATCATGGGGGGCAATATGCAGAAAAGTATGGTTCGATGAACTTCCGATGCTGATCAATTTCTTTAAGGGAAATATGAAGCTGTTCGGAGTCAGGCCGCTCAGCAGGCAATACTTTGATCTTTACTCAAAAGAACTCAGAGATCGGAGGATCAGATATAAACCCGGACTTATCCCTCCCTTTTATGCCGATCTTCCATCGGATCTCGATGAGATCCAGGTATCGGAAAGCAATTATCTTAATGCATACGACAAACATCCTTTTATAACCGATTTCAGGTATTTCTGGAAATCCATGTTCAACATAATGTTCAGGAATGCCAGGAGCGGGTGATTTTATATATTAAGACTGCGAGGCACTATATCTTTCCCAGTTCAAATATCCTTTCGACTATCTCCCATTTTTCGGGGGTTGCGGACTTCTCCCCAGCCTGCTGAAACTGTGAGACATACTCTTCCCACTCCTGCTGACGTGGTTTTGAAGCTAGTTCCTTCATGGTAGTGTCGTGATCAAAATCAGGAAGTGTATCCATTATCATAAATGCCTGGTTACCATGAATATATATCTCCATGTCAAGGATTCCGACTTCCCTGATGCCCCTGGTTATCTCAGGCCATACCCTTCCCGGCTTGTGGACCTCCTTATATTTTTCAATCAGGTCTTTATTGTCGTAAAGGTTAAGGACTTTACAGTATCTTTTAAAAGAGGTATAGGAGGTATTTTTCAAATAGTCTTTCATAAATCAATCTATAATAAAAGGTTATTTCTATAAAGCTATACATCATAAATTTATTCAAATTTTCTTACATTCCTGTTTATTTTTTACTGCTTATCCCTTTCGGTCAAGTATTATTTTTTATGCATGTAGAAGACACTCTGGCTATGACATGCCCCGCAAGAGAAATACATTTTGGGTCCGGATCCTTACCTCCCACCAACATCTTTCTGGCAAAGATATGCTCCGGAGGAGCATCCATCCACCGGTAGCTTCTCTGCAAGAGAAGGATGTTAATAACCTCCGGTGCAACCGGAGGCTGGGATCCCCCCTCAACCCTTCAGCTCCAAAGGTGCTGGACACCTACGGGAAATACTTTTCATCAATTTTTATCCCGGCCTTTTGTATCAGTATCCTGTATTCCTCTCCGAAGGGTTGTTGTTCTTTGTCCTGATTACAAAATTATTCAGCAGCTGACGATAGCATTACATAGCAATAAAGATTTAGTTAATAATACAACGAGACATCAGCAAGATACTTAATTTCCCGGATATTTCATGGTCTATGTCGCCCTTGAAGGGCTTAAAGTAATTTAGAGCATTACCACCTCCGGTTGCACCGGAGGTTATTCACATCGCACCACTGACGTGGTGCTTCTGTTTAGTCCTTTCAGGGCTTTGGATATGGGTAAAATTTTCGTTCCCACATAGCTGAGGGGAGGTGTAAAAACTGGAAGTCCCCATCCAATAATCTGGCATTGAAGCAAGGGAATATGGTTATAAGGGGAAGCTCCCGATAATTATAGGGAATTCCCTTTGAAAAAAAAGGAATCCCTGCATGCTGACTCGTCGCTATCCCGCCCTGCAGGATAAAACCTCAAACAGAATGTGATCTTACAACTTTTAAAATTGGATCAAATTACAAAATATGTTAGCTACTTGTTTAAAAGGGATAGGCAGTTAAAACAAATCATTCTAAAAAGTGTAAAATATGTATGATTCCGATTAAAAGAGAATTTGTCCTTTACCTGTAAGAGCCGGTGACCATGACCACCTTTCGCCGGTAAAATTTTACAACCTGAAGCCGCAGTTAATCATGTGATCTATAGATAAATATTAAAATGCTAATCTGACCGGGGGAATGTGGTTAGGACGACTGGCTTTTGCAGTAGATAAAGCATTCCCTGCTCCTCAAGCCACTTCCTCACCCTTTCATGCTCTGCCTGGTATTTGGCTTCAATTTCACGGACCACCAGGCGGAATTCGGGTTCTTCCCGGATATTATTGAATAAAGGATCATTGTTGAGATAGGTGAGGCCCCAGCGGTCGGGCGTTTGGTACTTCATGAGATATCTCAAATTCTCAAATGCCTTTTCCTTATCTCCAATGAAGGCATAGGTAGCTGCCAGATCATAATAATTACGCCAAAATGTACCAATTACATGGCCTAATTCGAGAATCCTGTCACAATAGTCAATTTGCTTTTTAAAATACACTTCTCCCTCCTTTTTCAATCCATTCATCCAATAGGCCCATCCAACCCGGTGCATTCCGA
>CALMRD010000185.1 GCA_937871625.1 uncultured Bacteroidales bacterium
CCTCATTCTGATCCTGCTGTTGCTGATCTTCATTATTCCCGTCTTTCTTCTCATCATCCTTCTGATCCTGGTTTTGATCCTGGTTCTGCTGCTGCTGTTGTTGCTGTTGTTGCTGCTGTTGTTGCTGTTGCTGTTGCAGCTGATCCTGTGCCCATGCGAGATTGTATTTGGCCTCCAGATTATCCGGATCGAGCTTCAGCGAGTTGATATACGCCCTGATCCCCTCTTCATACTTCTGCTCCTTGATCAGCGAGTTGCCAAGGTTGTAGAGGCTATGTGCCTGCCTGACGGTGTCGGTCTCACCTGCAACTGCTGATCTCACAAACTCATCGGAAGCCTCACCGTACCTGCCCTGTTTGTAAAGGGCATCCCCCAGGTTGAAACCTGCATCTTCAGTTGACCGCTCCTGGTCCTGTGCCCTCCGGTACATGCCTTCACTGCCGGCAAACTCACTCTTTTTGTACAGCCTGTTCCCCTTCCTGATGTATTCACGCTCTTCCTGTGCTGAGAGTGAAGGAAGAAGAAGCAGGATACCCATCGCTGTCACAATGAACCTTGTTATGCCTGCCTTTATTCTCATCTCTCACCCTTTTTAGAATCTGATGCCACTATCCCAAGCCTCCTCAGAAGGTGACTCCTGCGGTCAGCAAGGAGAAGATCGGCAACAAGCAGCAGGAAGAGAAGCGCGGCCGGTACCAGGAACTGATCATTGTATTCGGTATACATCACCGTATTCGTTTCGCTCTTCTTCATCCGGCCGATATCGTTGTAAATCTCATTCAGTCCGATGCTGCTGTTGCTGGCCCTGACATAGTTACCACCCGTCACCGATGCTATCTCCCTGAGCGTTTTCTCATCGAGCTTTGAGATTACCGTATTGCCATCCCTGTCTTTCAGGTAATCGGTCCTGGCCCCTGTGATGACCGGTATAGGCGATCCCTCCGGTGAGCCAATGCCTATGGTGTGGACGGTAATGCCCTTCTCTGATGCCAGGCGGGCCTGCTCCACCGCATCATCCTCATGGTTTTCGCCATCTGTTATTATGATCAGCGCCCTGCTTTTGTCGCTCTCGGGAGTGAATGACCTCATCCCCAGCTCTATCGCTGCGCCTATTGCCGTTCCCTGCTTTGAGACGGCATCAGGACCGGCGGAGGCGAGGAACATCTTGGCGGAGAGATAGTCATTGGTGACAGGTATCTGTGTATAGGCATCACCGGCGAAGAGTATCAGACCTATCCTGTCATTCCTGAGCTGATCAACCAGCTGGGATATGGCCTGCCTGGCCCGCTCAAGCCTTGAAGGATTAATGTCGGTAGCCAGCATTGAGTTACTGACATCCAGTGCTATAATAACCTCAACACCCTCACGCTTAACCTCCTCGAGCCTCGACCCGAACTGGGGCCTTGCCACTGTCAGGAGTGCAAGAATGAAAGCCATCAGCCTTAGGAAGAACTTTACGGTCATGCGTGCCGGCGAATAGTCTGGAGTAAGCCTTCTCACAAGCTCAGCATCGCCGAAGCGTTCTCTGGCCAGCCTCCTTCTCCTGTTGCCTGCAGCCCATATAAGGATCATTACCGGCACCAGCAGGAGCAGGTAAAGGATATCCGGATTGGCAAATCTGAACGTATCCATGGCTTGCTATGACATGTTTTTAAGGAAGAGATACCTGAACAGCAACTCCAGTGTGAGTATAATCGCCGCTGCAAGTGCCCACGGCATGAATACCTCCTCACGTCTGCTATGTTCCCGGGTCTCTATCTTCGATTTCTCAAGCTTGTCTATCTCGCCGTAAACCTGCTGAAGACTGGTGTTGTCAACAGCCCTGAAATACCTGCCGCCGGTAAGGTCAGCTATCTCTTTCAGCAACTCCTCATCTATCTCCACCTGCATCTTCTGGTAACGCGTACCAAAGGGAGTTTGCACAGGGTAATCGGCGTAACCCCTGCTTCCTACGCCGATGGTATATACTCTTATGCCGAAGGTGTGTGCTATTTCGGCAGCCGTCATCGGGTCTATTGATCCCATATTGTTCACCCCGTCGGTGAGCAGGATGATGACCTTGCTGATTGCATCCGAGTCCTTGATCCGGTTGATGGCCGTCGCCAATCCTACACCTATGGCCGTACCGTCCTCTATCATGCCGCTTTTGATCTCCCTAAGAAGGTTTATCAGCACGGCATGATCAGTGGTCAGCGGGCACTGGGTAAAGCTCTCACCGCTGAATACAGTAAGCCCTATACGGTCATAGGGCCTGCCACTGATAAACTCGGTGGCAACATTCTTGGAAGCCTCCAGCCTGTCAGGAGTGAAGTCGCGCGCCAGCATAGAGCCTGAGACGTCAAGAGCCATTACAATATCAATCCCTTCGGTGGTGGAACTCTGCCATTTATCGACATTCTGAGGCCTGGCAATGACGATGATCACCAGTGCGATGACCGCCAGTCGCATGGCAAACAGAATATGTCTGAGCCAGTGGCGGAAGGTGTTGCGTCTCCCGGTAAAAAAACCGGCGGAAGAGAGCTTCAATGCTGCATGTGACCTGTTATGGCGGTAGATATAATATGCCAGCAGCAGCGGTATGACAAGCAGAAACCAGAGGAACCATCCGTTTTCAAAGACGATGTTACGCATGTCTGCCTCCTTCCCCTGCCGTCTCTCCGGCACTCTCTTCAGCCTCTTTTGTCTCTTCGACAAATTTCAGGGCATCTTCGTAACATCTCTCATGCAGGCTGCTCTCAGGAACATATTTGGCAAATTTCACCATATCTGAGAGAGAGAGTATCTCTTTTACGACTGACATTTGCGGGCCGGTAGTCACTGCCGCTCTTTGCAGCATCCGTACGGTTTCGTCAGTGGTCAGTTCGGGGGAACTGATGCCATAACGGTTATCGATGTAACGGCGCAGGATATCGGACAACCGCGAATAGTATTCCTTTACCTCTCCCCTCTGCCAAAGTTCTTCGGATCTCAGAACCGACAGCTCCCGCAGTGCAATAATGTGGGCCGGCTCCGGAGGAGGGAGTGGCCTGACAAACCTCCTCAATGGATTTCTCGGCAGAAAGCGGGCCAGAAGCCAGAGCAGCCCTGCCGCCACCACGGCTATCACAAGCCATGGCACTATCTCCGCAAAGGTCACCGGAGCCCGGCGGGGAGGGATGATGTCGAATATGACATCGGTACTGTCAGGAGGGGTGACATCGGGACGCAGGACCCTGAGGGTTGAATTTTCCGAATAGTACCTGAGAAGGGTATCCCCGGAGGCTACCTCCGCATAGAACGGGGGTATATTGTATGTTCCCGAATCGAATGCCGTGATAAGATACCTGTCGGAGATAACGATTTTCCCGGCTGGCCCGGCTGTACTGTCCCTGGGGCTTCTGCGCAGGATAACGATCTTCCCGGCGAGGGTGTCTCCTGCTTCGCTCAGACCTGCCACCATGCCATCAGGAATCACCGCCGAGACGGTAAACCCGGTCTGGTCACCAATTAGAATCGCCGTAGTGTCAGGCGCAGAGGTTACCGTCACCTCCTGGGCAGATGCCGCAACAAGCAACAGAAATAAGGCTGATATGAGCGTTAAAATCCTTCTCATGCCTTACCTGTGTTTGAAGAGTGAAATCAGGGGCTTGATGTAGTCATCACCGGTAGTAACGGTGGCCACATCCACCCCGCAGTTTACAAACGCATTGCTGACCGTCTCGTCATGCCTCTTCCACCGTCCGGCATACTCACTTCTTATGCGGGCAGAAGAGGTGTCAATCCAATCCTCCCTTCCCGTCTCCGGGTCAGCAACCTTTACAAACCCGATGTCAGGCATCTCCCTCTCCCTCCTGTCACTGATACGCAGGGCCACAACATCATGCTTGCCCGATGCAATGCGCAGTGACTCGGTGAAGGGTGGTGCCATGAAGTCGGAGAGGATAAATGCCGTACATCGTTTCCTGATGACATTTGTAAGATACCTCAGGGGTTCTGAAAGGGATGTGCCTGGGCCGGCAGGTTCATAACTAAGCAACTCCCTGATAATGCGCAGCATGTGCGCCCTTCCTTTCTTGGGGGGTATGTACTTCTCAACACTGTCGGAGAAGAGCATCAGTCCCACCTTGTCATTATTGGCAATTACCGAATATGCCAGCACTGCCGCTATCTCTGTCATCAGCTCTCTCTTCGTTGAAGCTGCTGTCCCGAAATCACCGGAGCGGCTGACATCTACGAGCAGCATGACGGTCAGCTCTCGTTCTTCTTCGAATATCTTTACGTAGGGATGGCCTAACCGGGCGGTAACGTTCCAGTCGATATTACGGATGTCATCCCCGAACTGGTACTCGCGTACTTCGCTGAAAGCCATTCCCCTGCCGCGAAAGGCACTGTGATACTCACCGGCAAAAATCTGCCTGGTAAGACCCCTCGACCTTATCTCGATCTTTCTTACTTTCTTAAGCAGCTCTGTCGTTTCCACTTTTCCCTCTCTTCCTTGCCCTCTCCCAGGTGACGGTAAAAAAGTAATCGTCACGTTTGAGACTGATATCTATCCTCTCGCTTTTCTTCGTGTAGCTCCACATGTTGAGTTCGCCGGGCTGATAGAGCTCATTCAGCTCCCTGATCCTGCTGTCGTAACGGCTGTTGGCACATGTTATCCTTGCCCCTTTACAAATCCCATTCTCATCAAGGAAAATAACCCAGGTCTCCTGATTGTCCTTCGACAGATACTTCAGATACCTTACACTGCTGTTTCTGATGTCACTCTGCAGCACCAGCCCCGGGTGTTCCATATTCATTACCTGCATGATATCACGCTCATGCAGGCCTATGAATCCCTGTGATTTCAGGGACAGGAAGCAGAAAAACAGGAGTGTTAACAGCAGTATCCTTTTCATTGTTTCTACGGCACTTCAACGGTATTGAGGATCTCGGAAATTATATTGTCCTGTGTAATGTTCTCTGCCTCTGCCTCATAGGTTAGGCCTATGCGGTGTCTGAGCACATCTGCGCAAAGAAATCTCACATCTTCAGGCACCACGAAGCCTCTTCTCCTGATGAAGGCGTAGGCCTTGGCAGCCATGGCAAGGTTGATGCCGGCCCTGGGGGATGCCCCGTATGAAATGAGGGGGGAGAACTTATCCAGTCCGAATTTCTCCGGGTTGCGCGTCGCAAAAACAATGTCGAGGATGTAGTTCTCGATCTTCTCATCCAGGTAGACCTCCTTAACCACAGCGCGTGCTCTCAGAATATCATCAGGCTTCAGTATGGTATTGGCCGTGGGGAACTGACTGGCGAGGTTCTCGCGGATGATCATGCGCTCCTCCTCCTTGTCGGGATATGTAATAACTACCTTGAGCATGAATCTGTCGACCTGTGCCTCGGGCAGCGGGTAGGTTCCCTCCTGTTCTATGGGGTTCTGCGTAGCCAGCACCATGAAGGGCTCATCAAGCTTATAGGTATGCTCACCGATGGTTACCTGACGCTCCTGCATGGCCTCAAGCAGGGCGCTCTGCACCTTGGCAGGCGACCTGTTGATCTCATCGGCAAGAATGAAATTGGCAAAAATCGGTCTCTTGCGTACAATGAATTCCTCCTTCTTCTGGCTGTATATCATCGTCCCGATGAGGTCAGCAGGAAGCAGGTCGGGAGTGAACTGTATCCGGCTGAATTTCGTGTCGATGATCGATGCCAGAGTCTTGATGGCAAGCGTCTTTGCCAGTCCCGGCACACCCTCAAGCAGTATATGACCGTTTGATAACAGGCCAATAAGCAATGAGTCAGTCAGGTGACGCTGCCCGACAATCACCTTGTTAATCTCCTGCCTGACAAGGTCAACAAAGGCACTCTCCCTTTCAATCTTCTCATTCAGGAGCCTGATATCGGTTGTGTGTTCCATTTTGAATAGTGTTGTTTATCTCCGCGAAAAAATATCCGCAAAGATCATTTCTGATATTAAAAATCCTTGTTAAAGGTTGTTAAAGTAGTGTTAAAGCTTTTTCCCAAACCCGCAGTGACTGAAGAGTCTCACAGTTATTATCAGCACAATGGGTATTAATGCCGGATTGATCCCCTGGCCGGCGATGAGTGACACCGGAAGCCATGAGAGAGAGATGAAAAAAGCTATCCTGTTCAGCAGCAGTGCTTTCCTTCCGGTAAAGAGATACACGAACAGCACCGGGATCAGGATATTTATCCCAAGGAAAAGGAGGTTGAAATGGAGTGCGTCATGTTCGGAAAGGAGGTTGGTAAAAACCAGTAGCAGGGCAATGACAGCATAGATAAAATAGATCACAAAATCAGCCGCTTTCTCCAGCTTTGGCCTCCTGAGAACGAATGTCAACAAGAGAACGATGAGCAGCAGAAGCCAGAAAACAGTCTGCGGTACCCATGCTTTTGCTGTCGGCCTGTCAGATTCAGAGAAATCGGCAACAACCTCAGCGGGTCCTGTCAGAGCTTCTTCAACCCCATCATGGACAATGACTGTACTCAGCATGTTGTTCATCAGATGGTCCGGAAGGAACATTTCATCATAGGGTGTGGCCTTTCTGTCTGCCTGCAGCCCCAGCAGCATGTCAGCACCCAGGTCGAGCCACGGCAGAACCTTCTGTTTGGGATCTACAAGTCTTCGAAAACTCTGCTGTCTCTTCCTCTCCTTCCCGGGAAATATGACGGTGTCCGTCGCGGCAGCTGCTAATATATCACGCACGCGTGTGGCACAGTTGTCGAAGAAGAAGTCATACCTGTACTTCACATTTTCAGGCTTCAGGTTCTCATTTATCAGTGCGAAGAGTCTCTCCTTCTCCGCTTCGGTCAGGTTCAGTTTCTGAGACCATACTGACCGTCCTTCGGAGACGTACTCCACCAGAAAATCCTCGTAGCCGTAAGCACCGAGCATGTAGTCAAGCCTTCCCTTGGCAAACCGGTAGACGAAATTAGGGGTTGAGAAGTCAAAAATACCCCAGTTATAGACCCTGTCAATGGTGGTGCCCCGGACGGCAACACGCAGCGCCGTATGGCCGTATATCGAGTAGCTCTCCGTACCCGGAGCGCAGGTAATGATATATACATCCGTGCTGTCATAAACAGTTGCACCCGCTGGCCTGAACTGTAGCAGCAGAAGTGCGGCAACAACAAAAATGATCTTCTTCATGCCTCTGATTTGAGGCGTAAACCTACTTAAAATTCCGGGATAAAAAAATGGTAAAATAATAGTAATCAGGAGGGCATCGCAATCTATCAGTAGCCTTTCTGCATCTGCAACTATTTCTGCTGTCTGAGCTTTTCCAGAATCCGTTGTGCGTTTTTGTTTGCAGGATTGAGTGACAGTGACTTTTCATAGTTTGCAATCGCCAGCTCACTGTTGCCAGCCACCATGAAGCCTTCACCAAGGCTGTCATATGCCCTGTATGAAGATGGAAACAGGTTGGCATTCAGCATGAAAAGCCTGAGAGCATTCTCAATGCCGTCATGGGTGCGCATGAAGGTGTACCCGTACTTGTTTATAGCTTTCTCACATAGATCGTCGGCCTGTTCCCCCTGTTGCATCATCTCATCGGCAAGCCTCCTGAATTCAGTGGTATCATTTCTGGCCAGGGCAAGCCTGAGATTCTGATGTGGCGAGATCTTCTCCGGCAGCGAAGGCTCCTTTATCTTCATCCCCTCATCTGCCATTGAGTTGTAGATACTGATGAAGCTGAGAGGGCCGGCGCACATTGCTTCTACCAGAGCTTCCCGTCCCATCCTTTGATCAATGAGCCACGCCATATAACCTCCGGCAATGTAGAAGGATCTCTCTATGATCCCTGTTTGCCATGCCACCTTCCTGGTGCTGTCAGAAGAGAGGTATTCTGCCTGTTCGAAGAGGTTATCCACTTTTTCAATGTTCCTCCTCACCTGCTCAGGGTCTTGCATCATCCTGTAGTCAGGCACGAAATCGTTTGGAAAAAAATCACGTGCTGAAAATGAGACATATGTAGCCATGCCTTCATTGAGGAGAAAGCTCAGAACGAAATCCAGTGATTCATTTTCAAGCTCATATTCGGTTCGGTATGCAATTGTATTCGCAAAACCGCAGTGATATACCTCATGGGTAATGATATTCATTATTACTGAGGGATCACCGTTAAAGCGAGGTGAGTTGACGTTCATCAAAATCCCTCCCGGATAGGCAAAAGCAGCAGGTTTTATATCAGAGATGAGGTAGACGGGTACTTTGACGGGGGGAGCATCTGCCGGAAGAAAAGAGCTGATATGCTGAATTCCTCTTTCCATCAGGACCGGTTTCAGTTCCGCGATGCCCCTGACCGTCCGCAGAGCCGGCTGTTCGTTTGCCTCCGACTCCGTAAGGGCAGCTATCTCTCCGGCCCTTGCTTTCCATTCTTCCATTTCCAGTGGAACGCGGTTGTTATTATGGTATTGGATGGTCAGCCGGTAGCCCTGGTTGCTGTTCCAGAATGAATCAACATCACGTAATACCTCATGCGGCTGATGATACAGTATCTCCACTGCTGAGACATCAAAGTTGATCTCGGTACCCTTGCAGAATTGCGACCTTTCGTCACCTTCGGAAGTCCGGATCTGAGAAGATGCTGGCTTTATCCCGAATGCCAGAAGGATGAACAGAAGACACCGCGTTTTCATTTCTCTGTAATTTACTGAAAAGACACTGGATATGCCATATTCGCTGCATGACCGGAGGCCAATAAAAAGGTCAGATTCAGGATTTATCAACCTGTTTTCGAGAAAAATAGTCAGGGACACAGCTCCTTCCGGCAACTGCAGAGGAAATCGTCAGGAGTGATCATCTTCAGCCCATGCGGTAGCGGCCCTGACAGCACGGTGCCAGCCGTTCAGAAGAATGCCGGTCTCACCTGGTTTCATTAACGGTGAAAAAGTCCTGTCAACCTGCCATTGACTCTTAATATCGTCAATGCTTTTCCAGTAACCCGTGGCCAGTCCCGCCAGGTAAGCTGCACCCAGGGCAGTGGTCTCCGTTATTCTCGGACGCACAACGTCAGACTGAAGGATATCAGCCTGGAACTGCAGTAAAAGATTATTGGCCGTTACGCCGCCGTCAACCCTTAACTCCCTTATTGTCAATTCAGAGTCATTCTGCATCGCAAGTAACACATCATGTGTCTGGTAAGCGATGCTCTCGAGTGCTGCGCGGGCAATATGTGCAGCGGTGGTGCCACGCGTGAGTCCGGTGATCGTTCCCCTGGCATCCTGGTTCCAATGCGGAGCACCAAGGCCGGCAAAGGCGGGGACGAAATATACACCCTCACTGCCATGAACACCGGAGGCTAACTCTTCCACCTCCCCGGAGCCTCTGATGATTCCCAGTCCGTCGCGAAGCCATTGCACGACGGCACCGGCAATAAAGATGCTGCCTTCAAGAGCATAATCAGTCCTGTCTCCGATCTTCCATGCCACCGTGGTAAGAAGCCTGTTGCCGGATATTACCGGGGCAGGACCGGTATTCATCATCATAAAGCAGCCGGTGCCGTAGGTATTCTTGACCATACCCTGCTCAATGCACATCTGACCGAAGAGAGCCGCCTGCTGGTCGCCCGCTGCTCCGGCGATGGGTACCGGTGAGGAGTATATCCCTTCGGTATGGCCCAGGATTTCACTGGAGGAGTGCACCTCAGGAAGCAGTGATACAGGAATATTGAAGATACGAAGCAGCTCATCGTCCCATTCCAGTGTATGTATGTTAAACAACATTGTGCGCGAAGCATTGGTGACATCAGTGACATGGAGCCTGCCGGCAGTAAGGTTCCATATAAGCCAGCTGTCAACGGTGCCAAAGGCCAGCTCTCCCCTGTCGGCCATACTCCGGGCTCCGGGAATATTGTCAAGTATCCATCTTAACTTCGTGGCAGAAAAATAGGAGTCGATGATGAGCCCGGTCCTGCTGGCGATTACTTCAGCAAGACCCTCCCTCCTAAGCTGATCACAGTACTCTGATGTACGCCTGTCCTGCCATACGATGGCGTTGCAGAGAGGCTTGCCGCTCTGCCTGCTCCAGACAATAGTGGTCTCGCGCTGGTTGGTAATGCCTATGGCCGCGATGTGTGAGCTGTCGATACCAGCCCTGGCAAGAGCCTCGGCAGCAACACCTGCCTGCGATGACCATATCTCATCCGGATCATGCTCAACCCGCCCCGGATGCGGAAATATCTGTGTGAACTCTTTCCTGGCCGATGCTACCGGTATGCCCATATGGTCGAAGACTATCGCCCGGGAACTTGTTGTGCCCTGATCCAGCGCAAGAATATATTTATCCATAGTCACGGTATTTAAATAATCTCCAGAGACTCCTGAATGATCTCCACAAAATAACTCTTTTTAATGGCTGATCCAAACAGGCAAGGGGAAAGTGTTTAGGCCGAATGTCAGAATAAAGAATTAATTTTACATAAGAAAAGTACACTTACATGACAGGAAAATATATAATCACCATTGGACGGCAGCTGGGAAGCGGTGGAAGGGAGATAGGTCAGAAACTTGCTGCCAGCCTGGGCATCTCTTTTTACGACAAGGAGTTGATCAGGCTGGCCGCACAGGAGAGCGGTCTCCGGGAGGAGTTCTTCGAAAGAGTGGATGAACAGAAACACTTCAGTCTTTTCCCCGGATTGTTTGGAATCCGGAATTCGATCACCGAGGATTTTTTTTCAAGCTATTACCTGAGCAATGAGACACTCTTCAAAATACAGAGCGATGTGATGCGCAGGCTTGCCGACGAACGTCCCTGCCTCTTCGTGGGGAGATGTGCCGACTATGTCATGAAGGAGAGATCTGACTGTCTGAATATTTTTGTCAGCGCGGACACTGATGACCGGATCGGCAGAATTGCCAGAACGCATAACCTCACAGAGGCTAAGGCCAAAGAACTGATTGAGAAGACTGACAAGGGCAGGTCATCGTATTATAACTATTTCACCGGCAAGAAATGGGGTGAAGCAACGTCATATCACCTGTGCATCAACTCGTCATTGCTGGGCATGGATGAAACTGTAAGGATGATCATCGGGGTTGCCCGGACAAGATTCAACATTCCTGGCGAGCTTTAGCAGGATACTAAAAAAGGGTCCCGGCAGGCAGCTTGTTGTTCCTGATGGTGTCTGACAGAGCTTCCGATGAGGAATAGCTGTAATTGTAGTTATACCTGCTTCTCAGTCGTGAGGGATCAATCAGCACGGGATAAAGGCTGTAACTGAGGGAACATGGCTGCAGATTCAGTATACGGAGACTCCACAATACCCACAGCATCGGTTTGAGAGCCTGAACGGGAAAATCAAGATATCGCTTCCCGGGCAACATCTCTCCGACTACTGAACAGCTGTCTGCTGCCAGATTGTAGACCCCTTCTATCTCCGGGTCCTCTGTCACAATTCGCATAAGGTTTATGAAATCGGCTTCGTGAAGAAACTGCACCTTCTTGTCACGGAAGGATCCCGGAAGCAATGGCAATGTAAGTAGTATGGAGACTACTGACCTGGGCTTGCAGTATTCAGGTCCCACCACAGTGCAGATCCTTAGTGAAATTACATGCAGATCGGCCCTTTTCATGAAAGTGAAAAGATCGTGTTCAATGAGCTTCTTGTTGAGGCCGTACCTGTATTTCCCGGGATTGACTCCGTCGGTCTCACTGAGCCAGGTGCCGTTACCTTTACTGGCGCCATAAATGGCGGCAGAACTGGAATAGACCAGTTTCTTAACCGAGAGGGTCTCATTGCATAACTCCAATACGTTCCTTGAGCCTGCAACATCGATCTCGTACTCTCTTTTCCTGTTCCTGACCTTATTGAAGCTGCAGGCAAAATGAATGACAACTGTCGGCCTTACCTCCTGAAATATCCTGCCAAGAGATCCCCTGTCAGTAATGCAGCAACGGAAGAAACGGAATTGGTCACTCACTTTCATGTCCGGGTTCTCATTAATATCAACCCCGGCTACGCTCAGGCCGGCACAGATCAGATCTCCTGCAACGAGTCGGCCAAAATAGCCCGACGATCCTGTTATCAGAATGCTCATTTCCGTAATTCTTAACGACCAGTGAATGACAACCGGCAGAAGTATTACCTCATAACCTCAACTTTATTTTATTAAATAATATAACAAATATAAAATATATTTTCAATTATACTAATAATTTAGGAATATTTATTTAAATTTAGTGAATATAATCAGGAGGTCCACATGGAGAAGATATTGGCCGGATTACTCTGCTGCCCCGATTGCAGGAGGGATTTGATTTATGCCCGTAACGAAGAGGGCACAGGCACTTCCGGGATGACCTGTACCGGATGTGGCAGAATCTATGATCGGAGTGATGGTTACCTCAATTTTCTGAATGGATCAGGACTCATTTACCGTAGCCGTCGTGATAAATTCATAAGGTCAGTCTATGCCCGGACATATACCCCTGTAACCAATTTCATGTTTCTTTTCTGCGGCGGGGCGGGCAGTGCCAGAAATGAGGTCCTGAGCCGGCTAAAACTAAAATCCGGCGCATATGTTCTGGAGACAGGTATGGGTTACGGGGAGAATTTTCTCTGGCTCAAACGGCATGTTGAAGAGATCAACCTGTTCGGTCTCGACATACAGGGGGAGATGATGGTAAACTGTGGCAGGAACCTGAACAGGTGGGGTATCAGAGCAGGGATCGTAAGGGCTGATGCGGAGCAGATACCCTTCAGGGACAATGCCTTTGACGTGGTTTTCCATCTCGGGGCCATAAACCTCTTCAAAGATAAAAAGAGAGCTATCGGCGAGATGATAAGAGTCGCGAAGCCTGGAACACATGTTGTGATCGCCGATGAGACTGAGAAGGCAGGAAGGCTTTTCAATCTCTTTACCGGACCCTCTGAAAAAATAATACCTCCTGTCGATCTGGTCCCCGATAAAATGCAAAACATCACCGTTGAGACGATCTGGCGGGGGTATGGCTATGTGATCGAGTTTGACACCGTATAACCTGTCTTCTGAGAATTTCACCCTGCATACAAGTGCTATGAGACTACATAAAGTGTTTTTTGATCCTTAAACCATAAGCCTTATTGCCGGTTGTTCATCCCGGGAGGAGCTTTTCATTACTATTTATTTTATTTTTATGCCATAACTCAGAGTTATGGAAAAGATAATGGGGGTTCTGGCACCGGTCATCATAATGGCCACTATTTTTTTTCTCAATGCTTACCTTCCCGCCAGACGGGTTACAGGTTACATAACCAGACCCGGCTCATCGGAGAAGATGAAATACCGGATAAATGGAATTTCGGTTTTCATCTCCGTTGTGTCAGTATGGTTTATCCTGGGATTAACCGGAACCGTTGCCTTTGATTTCCTTTATGTTTATCGCTGGCACGGACTTGCGGGGGCATGCATCCTGGGACTACTTTTCACACTGGCAATGGTTCTGCCACGCAAGCCAGTAAGGTCCTCAATTTTCGCAGACATCTTCCTGGGCAGGGCAGAAAACCTGCAGCTCCTGAATGGCAGAGTTGACCTCAAGATGTGGTTATATCTTGCCGGGGCAATCATGCTAGAGCTTAATGTATTGAGCTTCACCGCCTATCACCTCACTACCTACGGTGATACTGCATCACCGGGCATAATGCTCTCAGCGTCACTTCTGACATATTTCGTAGTTGAATACCTCATATTCGAAGAGGTACACCTCTATACCTACGACCTGTTTGCAGAGCGAATTGGGTTCAAGCTGGGATGGGGATGCATGGTTTTCTATCCATACTTTTACCCGATAGCTTTATGGGCTACCGTCTCACTGCCTGATCCGCAAACACCTTCATGGCTTCTTGTGGTATTTACCCTTATTTTCTTTTCAGGATGGATCCTTGCCAGGGGTGCCAACATGCAAAAGTTTTTCTTCAAGCGTGATCCCCGGAGATCTTTCCTCGGGATCGTGCCCGAGAGCATTGCAGACGGCGACATGCGACTACTGGTGAACGGTTTCTGGGGTATAAGCAGGCATGTAAATTACATGGGGGAGATACTGATGTCCACCGGCATCATACTTTGCACAGGATATCCAGGGCTGATATGGCCGTGGCTTTACCCCGTGTACTATATAATCCTCCTTTTTACGAGGCAGTATGATGATGACATACGATGTGCTTCCAAGTACGGCAGGCTCTGGGAGGAGTACAAAGAGAGAGTTCCGTGGAGAATTATCCCTTATATCTGGTGAGATGCCGGCACCGTGGCCGGTCAGGTTACCTGATACGGTAGATCTTCCGGGTGTTATCGCCCATTATCAGCACTGCCATCCTGCGGGTTAGCAGCCTCTGCATTATGAATGATGCCACCCTGTTGCCTCTGCCGGTTATAAATGAAGGTACTCTGCCAATCCTTTTAAAACATTCACTGACAACTACCTCTGGTTTCTGCACTGCGGGTGCGAAGATCCCGGGCTTGGACGGTGATGACCTGATATAACCTGGTGTTGCAGTGGCTCCGGCACAACAGGCAATTATATCCACACCCCTATCCTTCCATTCGTACCACAGACTTTCAGCAAGTACCATGTTGAAGGCCTTGGTGGCAGCATATGTTGCCAGAAAACCGCTACCCTGCAACCCTGCCATGGATGACATCAATATTACGGCTCCCCTCCCTTTATCGAGCATCTTTATTCCCAGTCTGTGGACCATCTTCATGGGGGTGATCATATTGACGACGGCAGCCTGGCAGTGATCTGCTGCCGGATGTTCAGTGAATGTCCCAATATGCGAAAGGGCGGCATTGTAGATCAGAATGCCAGGCTCGACTCCTTCAATAGCATCAAGCACCTGTTCAGCCGCACCCTCTTCTGAGAGATCACATGCCACACACTGTGCCATCGTATCGTACCTGTCACCAAGCTCGTCGGCCAGTCTCTGCAACGGCTCAATCCTCCTTGCAACAAGGATCAGCCTGAATCCCTCCGCAGCAAGCGCAGAGGCATATGCAGCTCCAATGCCTTCAGATGCCCCGGCTATCAGTGCAGTATCTCCATATCTCGCTTTAAGCTCCATATTCAAATATATAGCTTACGTGCTTCACTTTTGCATGAGTGAGAAAAAATCTCAAGGAACCTTGCAGAGGCAGGTAAGGCTCCGGGTATGACAAACTGCCACTGCAGCAAAAAAAAGTCCCGGCATCTTATGCCGGGACTAAGGTCATTGGTAATGCACTCTGTTTTTAACTATGCTAGCTTTACATTAACGGCATTTAAACCTTTTTTGCCTTCCTGAAGGTCAAAAGTAACCTCGTCATCCTCTTTGATCCTGTCAATCAGGCCTGTAGAATGCACAAAATACTCCTTTTCAGAGTCAGCGTCCTTGATGAATCCAAAACCTTTGGATACGTTGAAAAACTTAACAATACCTTTATTCATTACTGATGATTTTTATTTGGCTGCAAAGGTAAGGGAGTTTTTCTATTTCTTAACCTTTTTCATGATTTTTATGATATTTATTGATACTTCCGGCTCCCGGCAGCCTAATTCTTCCAGAATGACCTGGTAAAAAGGGCTATAAAGGTGAATATCTCAAGGCGGCCAATTATCATAAGCAACATCATTGTGTACTTGGACACACCGTTGAAATGGGCGAAATTGCCCATATTGCCGGAGGCACCGAGGCCAGGCCCCACACATGAGATTGAGGCCGCAGAAGCCCCTGCAGCTTCATCTGCAGGAATACCGGTGATGACCATAATCAGGGCACCCGCAATAAACAGAATGATATAGAGCTGTATGAATACTGACATCAGACTGTTGATGCTGTCAGGAACAACCTTGTGATTCAGCTTTACCGGTGTGACGGCATTGGGATGCTGCAGCCTGATTATGGTATTTCGCAGGTTTTTCGTGGTTATGAGATGTCTGGCCATCTTTATTCCACCGGTGGTCGACCCTGTAGAGCCTCCTGCAAAGATGAGCAGAAAGATCACCATATATGCACCCTGTGGCCACAGGGTGTAATCGTTGGTGGCATAACCCGTTGTTGATATGGTTGATACAACCTCGAAAATGGAGTGGCGAAACGCCAGCTCAAATGATCTGTCCGACCCTGTCAGGAGTATCATGGTCACGACAACCACGGAGGCAATTGTGAAAAAAAGGTAGAACCAGAACTCCTCATTGCCGGTCACCCTGCTGAAGTTTTTTTTGACTACATAATAGAACACCACATAACTGGTAGCAGCCAGGAACATGAAAATGGTAATTACATACTGAATGTAGCCTGAGTAACCTGCTATGCTGTCGTTCTTTGTTGAAAAACCACCTGTAGCCACGGTGCCGAACGAGTGACAAATGCTGTCAAAGAGCTCCATACCTCCTGCAGTGAGCAGAATTATCTCAGCAACCGTCAGTGTTATGTAGATCATCAGCATCACCCCTGCCACTGACTTTGTGCGGGGAAGGATCTTATGCTTGAGCGATGACTCCAGGGAAAAAAGGTTATAGCCTCCCACCTTCAGTGTGGGCAGGATGATGATGACGAGCAGTATGATGCCAATCCCCCCTATCCAGTGGGTCATACTCCTCCAGAGGAGAATTGACCTGGGCATACTCTCGATATCAGTGAGAATTGAAGCTCCGGTAGTTGTAAATCCCGATACGCTCTCAAACAAGCAGTTGGTAAACCCATCAATTGTATTACTGTACAGAAAAGGAAGTGATCCTGCCAGCACCAGCGCAATCCACCCCATGGTAACGCTAAGGTAACCTTCCCTGGTGGTGATTTTTTCTCTTATCGGGCTGGGTGTAAAGAAGTAGATGGTTGCTCCCGGCACCATCGCTGTAACAAAGGCCAGGACAAATGGAAGTAATGGCTCGGAATATATAATTGCGACCGGGATGCAGAAGATAAAGAAAGCTGCAGTGATCATCAGGGTGAGCCCGATAATCTTGAGTACCGATTTGAGATTGATGGTCTTCATCCACCTGCCGGGGTGCCTGCTGCACGCAAACACCTTGACCGTTGTGATTCCGGAGCGACTCGAACGCTCGACCCACAGCTTAGAAGGCTGTTGCTCTATCCAACTGAGCTACGGAACCGTTGAGAGGTTTTTAAAAACCGCCGCAAATATAATCACATTTTTCCGTTTGCCAACCGCTGTTGCAGCAGCAGTATTGACTAACTGTCATACACTCCTGATCCAGTTGACAAGGCCTTTCTTCTCGATTATCTGCTTCAGCTCGGGAGGTAGCGGTTCAAACCTGAATTCCCTGTCTCCAATATTCATTTTGCCGCTGTCAAAGTCAATTTCAACAGTGTCTCCCGGTTTGTAGGCCTCAACAGCCTCACGGTGTACTATCAGCGGAAGCCCCTGGTTGATTGATGAGCGATAGAAAATGCGGTTCACTGACTTGATAATGACAGCCCTGATGCCCAGGTGAGCCAGTCCGACCGAGGGGTGCTCACGTGAGCTGCCGCAGCCGAAGTTGTCGCCCGCGATGATAATATCACCGGCCCGGGCATTCTTGCTGAACGAGGGGTCGAAGTCGCCGAACAGCAGAGGCATTATTCCATCCGCATCAGAGCTCATGACACTGTAGGTATGCTTGCCGGCAAACATCTGGTCGGTGTTGAGGTTGTCAACATCAGAATAGTCCCATACATTGCCCTCTCTTCTGTTTTCACCCCCGCTGATTGTGTTGGTCTTGCTTTGTGGCGGATTAAAGGGGAATATCTCCTCTCCTCCTTTTGATCTCGGGTCACTGATGACACCGGTCAGGGCTGAGGCAGCCACTGTTGCCGGTGATGCCAGATATATTGAGGCCTCCTTGTTGCCCATCCTTCCCAGGAAATTGCGGTTGGCAGTGGAGATGACCGTATGGCCACTGGCAGGTATGCCTTGCCCGGTGCCGAGGCACGGTCCGCATGAGGGAGTGAGAATATTTGCACCTGCCTCAATGAGGTCAGTGATGATTCCTTCCCTTATGGCCTCGAGGTAGATATCCTTTGAAGCGGGGATGATGTGCAACTGGAACCCCGGCTTAATCCTTCCTCCCCTGAGGATACCGGCAGCGATGCGCAGATCCTCTATCCTTCCGTTGGTGCAGGTACCGATAAGGCCTTCATGTACCACCGTCCCGGCCACGGAGGCTACCGATTTTATATTGTCAACGTGGTGGGGAGCAGCAACCAGCGGGAATACGCTGGAGAGATCTATTGAGATGCGACAGTTGTATTCGGCATCCTCATCAGCCCATACACCCTCTGTGTCTGAACCGATGAACTTCTTAAGTACGGCGTCGGCCGGAAAGACGGCATTCTTGGCACCCATTTCGGAGGCCAGGTTGGCAACCGTCATCCTATCACTTATGCCCAGTGTGGAGACTCCGTCGCCGTGAAACTCAATTGACATGTAGTTGGCTCCGTCAGAGCCAAGCATGCCTATTATCCATAGCGACAGGTCTTTTGCACTGACGCCCGGTTTCAGTTTTCCTTTCAGGTCGATCCGTAACGACGGTGGCACAAGAAACCATGTCTCACCCCGTTTCCAGATACCTGCCGCCTCCGTCCGGTCAATACCGGCAGCCAGGGCGTTGAAGGCACCGGCAGTGCAGGTGTGACTGTCAGAACCGACGATTATCATGCCGGGCCTGGCGTGATAAGACATCATCTGGTGGCAGATACCCATCCCCGAATCATAAAAGCTGCCGATACCCTGCTCTGCGACAATATCCCGTATGGCCTGGTACTGCGTTGCCAGCTTGGCATCGGCAGGAGGTGCATTGTGGTCCAAAACTACCAGCATCTGTCGCGGGTCAGCTACCTTCTCCCCTCCCATCTTGCGGAAGGTCTGATGTATACTTGAAGTATTATCATGGGTAAGCACGATATCTGGCTTTCTGAATACTACGGCTCCCTCCGGCGCACCGAGGATCTTCTCTATAAATGTTCGTGGTTTCATCAGTATATAATTTTGATTTTAATGGTCTTATTGCCTGTCCCGATTTATCAGGAGAACACACATGTCTGAAAAATATATACATCCAGGTTTGTGTATACAATGCATGTGGTTTTCATGTGCCATGTTATTTGTATTTAAAGTTTACCCAACAGACCGCCCCTGACATATATCTCATACTGGGCATCATAGAAAGGATTGATGTTGGTTGTCAGTCCGTTCCGCTCATTGATGACATCACCTGTAAGCAGATTCACCGTGATGATGTCATGCTCCCTGAGGTCAATCTCCTCCAGCGAGATGTATGTCAGAACAGGGAATGCGGCATTGATGGCATTGCGTTCATAAATGGCACCGAAAGAGCGTGCAATAACTGCCTGTGCACCCAGTGAGACGAAGCAGTCCACCGCCTGCTGGCGTGAGCTTCCGCTGCCGAAGTTCTTGCCGGTGACGATGATGTCACCAGGCTCTGCTCTCTTTGCAAAGTCCTTGAAGCCTTCCAGGTTGTCAAAGGCATACTGGCCCATCTCACGTATATCAGTAATAGCCAGGTACCGGTTATGGAAGATCATGTCAGTGTCAATATTGTCACGTTCTATCAGCCACACCCTTCCCCTTATCACTGTAGGTTTGTCTTCTCTCCTTTTACTTTGGCTGGCAGCACCGGGTTCCTTCCTGGAGGCTGTTTTTGAAAACTTCGCCGGTTGGTCAGGGACAGCATCAGGGGTTGTAATGTATCCCGCCACTGCCGATGCAGCCACCACTGCTGGGGAGGCCAGGAAGACACTTCCCTGGCCCTGTTTGCCGGGGAAGTTCCTGTTGCCCGTACTGACTGTCATCTCTCCTTTTCCGTTCTGCCCAACCTGTCCGGCCGCACATCCTGCGCAGCCGGCATTGGAAACCAGTGCTCCCGCCTGCTTGAAGATACTTAACAGACCTTCATCAAGACACTGCTTCCATACAGCATCCGTTGAGGGCACAATCTTCAGGACAACTCCCGGTGCCACCTTCCTGTTACGGAGCATAGCCGCCGCAATTCTCATATCTTCCATCCGGCCGTTGGTACAACTGCCGATGAAGGCAGAGTCTATCTTTGTCAGTGGCAACTCTCTTACCGGCACAGCGTCATGAGGCTCGCCCGGACGCGACACCATCGGCACGAATGTGGTCACGTCGATATCAGCAGTGACCTCATAACCGGCATCAGCATCAGCATATACCGGTTCAAAGGATGACCTGGCACGTGTACGGCAATAGTTGATTATCTCCTCCGATGGCGGGAACAGGATGATTATGGCGCCCATCTCCGTTCCCATTGAGGCAATGGTAATGCGCTCATCAAGGGTCATCGAATCAACAGCCTCGCCGTACAGCTCTATGCTGTATCCAAGCAGCGTATTGGCGCCGTATATGCCCAGGAGGTTGAGGATGACATCCTTGGCGGTAACATTGTCAGGCAGTTTACCAATCAGGTTAATCCTTGCCGAGGCCGGCACCTTAAACCATACCTTCCCGCTATTCCATGTGGCTGCGATATCCATGTCTCCCATACCCTGTCCGAAGGCACCCACGGCACCCAGTATGTTTGCATGAGAGTCGGTGGATACGGCTGTGGCACCCGGCCATACATATCCCTCTTCTATGAGCAGGTGCGTTCCGATACCGGCATCAATATCATACAGAGGAATATCATTATTACGCGCAAATTGCCTGCAGATATGCTGATTGACGGCATATTTCTGGTCTGACCCCGTGGGGTTGCAGTCGAATGTAAAGAGTGTTTTCTCCGGGTCAGCCACTGTCAGACCATATTCATTGAGATTCTTGACGACGTTGGCACCTCCGAAATCCCTGGCAGCACGCGCATCTATTGTTATGTCTATTATCTCTCCCGGTTTTACCCTATCATATTTGGAGTGTGATGCAATAATCTTCTCAGTGATGGTCATTCCCATAATAAACCTCCTGTTTTTTAATTGTACAATTGCAAATTTAGCATTAAGGAACCACTACCGGTATGAAAAAAGTCATCTGCGGAGTCAATCCAGGCAAGCAATCCGTATCAGGGTATCAGCTTCTGTACTGCGCCCTGTAGTCGCGCGCTGACATGCCTGCATGTTTTCGGAACTGCTTATTGAAGTTTGACACGGTAGCGAAGCCGCATTCAAATACAATCTCGTTTATCTGATGATCAGTCTCGCGAAGCAGATAACAGGCCTTGTTTGTACGTACCTGGTTGACATAATCAACGAATCCGCTGCCCGTGCTGCGCGAGAAAAAGCGACTGAAGGAATGAGGGCTCATCTTTGCTATTGCGGCAACCTCCTTGACAGGTATAGGTCTGAAAAAGTTATCCCTCACAAATGCACAGACGGCAGTGAGCCTGCTGTCGTTCATATCACGGGTACCGGCGGCAGCATCTCCGGCCAGAAACTTGTACCTCTCAGCCGAGGAGAGGATCTCAAAGAGCCGGAAGAGACTCACCATCTTCCTCATTCCGGTCTCGGAGAGAAGCCGCCTCATAGGTTCCTCGGCAGCCCTGCCGGTCTCGGCAGGAAAGGATATGCCTCTTCCCGCTTCGTCAAGCAGACGCCGCAGGTCGGTCATCTCAAACTGTGAAAGAAGAGCCTCTCCCAATGATTCCCTCCTGAAGTGACACATAATGGCATGCTTCTCCCTCTCATCCCCTCCGTTGCTGTAGAAATTCCAGAAGTGACGGAGGTCAGGACCGTAGATGACCAGGTCATAATGATCAAAAATCTCCACGGAGTCTCCGGCAACACGGGTGCCGTTTCCGGTGATATTTAAAACTATCTCATACTCGGGGTGAACATGCAGAAAACTGCTCTCATGGTCAATCCACTCGGCCCTGAAGCCTGAGCCGTCATCGTGCCTGATGGTAATAATTTCAGGTATCATAAAAATTGTCTGTTTGTTGCAGTGCCTTGTAATGATCCGATATCCCCAATAAAAATAAGCAAACTAAATGAGATGGCAATCTGCCTCCACGGAGATACATTCACAAATAATTTAAAAATTTGCATTGTGAAAAATAATATGTTATATTTGTCAAAAGCTAATGCTTTAAAATAAAAAGAGGAGAGTAAGGGTTACCTGTGGGAATCAATAGGATTGTATTGCAGACATTGACTTTCACATGGACCTATAGGCTGACTACCATAGGTTACTTCCTTTTATCAGACAGTAGATTCCGGGATTATCTCATAAGCCCGTTCCTTAAAGTACCACGGTAACCCTCTCCTCTTTTTTCTTTTGCACCTGCCAATGAAAACTTTCCTGAAAAGATTTGAGAATAACAGGGACCTGGTGATTCTCTTCGGGACGTGGGGTATAGATGAAAAAGCTTTCTCAAATCTTTGTACCGACAGGTTTGATTTCATACTCTTCTACAACTATTCAGCCGACGAGCCGCTTATTCTTCCCGAGATGAAAACCTACCGCAGGGTGACTGTCATAGGTTGGTCGCTCGGTGTCTGGGCAGCTGAGTACTACAGCCGTAAGATGGGAATCAGGCCTGACCTGACAATTGCAATCAACGGCACCCCTGTGGCCGCCGATGACAAGTACGGCATCCCTCTCAGGATATTCGAAGCAACACTGGAGAACATATCGAATTACAGCATGGGCAAGTTCTATCTAAGGCTCTTTGGCACAAGAAGCCGTTTTGAGATGAACAGGCAAAATATCCCTTCCCGCTCTGAGAAGTCGCTCCATGATGAGCTCAGGTGGCTATACAACAGGATGATGGAACCGGTGGAGACAGGGTTTCTCTGGGACTATTCACTAATTGGATCTGAAGACAGGGTCTTCAGGGCGTCAAACCTTAAAAGCTACTGGTCCATGCACCCCGAAACAAGGCAGATCATAGTTGATGCACCTCATTATCTCTTTGACAACTGGAACTCACTGGAAGAGCTGATTCGGTATGTAAGGCGTTTCCGCCTCTCTCCCTTTCGCAACAGGTGACCTGCGGAATGTCCTGACCTCCTTTCTTATCAGCTGTCTCGCACGAAGGCAGCGACAATACTATTTTCACCACGGACTTCAGGTTAAAGCAGCGACTATACTACTTTCAACAAGGGTTTCAGGTTAAAACAGCCACTATGTTTTTTCAACCACTGTTACCGGCTAGAGGTCACGTAAGAGAACATTGTCTTCAGATGAAGCTATAAGTGTCTCGAACCTGGACAGGGCGGCATCTATCTTCCTGTAATCGGAGTTGTTGATGACGATCTTGTGCATTGAGCCTGAGGTCTCAAGCTTTTCCAGAAGGAATGAGAGTGTCATCTTGTTGATATCGGTACCGGGCTGGTAAACGTATCTCTCCTCTGCATCATCCCATACCTCGGTCACCATCCCTGAATCACTCAGCAGGTCAAGACATTCATGCACCGTCCGCACCGGCAGGCTCAGCTGTTCCGAGATATCCTCGGGAGCCTTCGGCCTGGTTCCCCTGATGAAGTCGGCGACAAGTGCATGCATCACCAGGAGCGTAAGTCTCTTCTTCTGCCTCGGAGAGACATTCTGAACGTCAAACTCAAACTCAAAGCGGGTGATGTTCTGCATGTAGTATGAGAGCTGAGCACCCATCAGCAATACCACCCAGCTCATCTGCATCCATATCATCAGCAGCGGGATGGCCGCGAAGCTTCCGTAGAGTGTGCCGAGCTTTGTCAGACCAACCTGCGATTCAACATAGAGTATCTGTATGATCTGTAGCGCTATGCCCGCAATTATGCCTGAGAAGATGGCCGACCTGACCTTGACCCTGGTGTTGGGCATTACAAGAAATGCTGCCGTCGATACCAGACAAAGCAGTATAAAGGGAAGGAGCTGCACCAGGAAGGAGACCACCGGCTTCAGTCCCTCAAGCATGTCAGACCTGCCAAGCAGTTCGTTAAGCCTGGTCGTTGCCAGCACAGTCACACTGCTGGAGGCAATAAAGATCACGGGCACAAGGAAGATGATGGCAAGATAATCTGTCAGCTGACGGTACCATACCCTTGTCTCCTCAACCTTCCAGATGGAGTTGAAGGTGCTCTCCACATAGCTCAGAAGCTGTCCTACCGTATAAAAGAGAAAGGCCACCCCGATACCGGCGAGCCAGCCGCCACTGGTCTGCTCAAGGGTGTTGTTTGCAAAATCAAGTATCCAGTTCATTACCTGCTCCTGGTTATGGAACTGCATGATGATCTGTGCCCTCATCTCATCATGCAGGCCGAAACCCTTTGCAATACCGAATGCAAGGGCAACAAGTGGTATAACCGACAGGATGGAGAAAAAAGTGAGGGCGGAAGCCTTAATGTATATGTTGTCTCTTTTTATGCCCTTGTAAAGAAGATAGATGATCCTTCCCTGTCTTACCCAGTAAGGCTTCGATCTCCTTATACTGTCTGCCAGGAACCTGGTTCCCTGGCTGACTTTCTGCCGGATGGCCTGTATTATTTTATGGAACGAACTCATCAGTTTTCAATCGCTACTGCCGGAACGCAAATTTAAGAAATCATCTTCAAACAGTATTGTTATCTTCACACTTTGAACTTTATCAGATGGAAATCACTATAAAAGAGTTCGTCAGGGGGGCTCAGGAGGCTCAGGGTGTGACAGTTATCATCGATGTCTTTCGCGCTTTTAGCACAGCATGCTATGCCTTTGACAACGGAATAAAACGACTTATTAACGTAGCTTCCCCTGAGGAAGCCTTTGCCCTAAGGGATAAACTTGGTGCCGAGGCAATTATTGCAGGAGAACAGAATGAAATGAAGCCTGAGGGATTTGACCTCGGTAACAGCCCTACTGAGATGCTCACCGGCCGGCTTGAAGGTAAGACAATGATTCACTGCACTACCGCCGGCACCAATGGCATTGTCAATGCCGCCGGAGCTGGCGGGGTGTTTGGGGCAGGACTGGTCAATGCAGGGGCCATGGCTTCCTATATCTCAATGCTGAACCCTGACAAGGTGACCCTGGTGGCCATGGGCTACAGGGCTGTCGATTCGGCAGAAGAAGACCTGCTGTGCGCCAGGTATATCAGAGACCTGCTCATGGGTCACGAGAGAGATGTCTCATCTGAAATTGAAGCCCTGAGGAAGGGATCCGGAAGAAGATTCTTCGAACCAGCCAATATCACTTTCAGTCCGCCAACCGACTTCTTTCTCTGCACTGACCTGAACCGGTTCAACTTTGTACTCAGGGCTGTAATGACAGCCCCCGGGCAGGCAGATATAATGCGGATAGACATCAATCACTGATCCCCCTCATCAACTTATGGCAGGAAAATTGTACAGACGCAACAGATCAACCTACCGACAGATGAACTTCAGACACGCCGCAGTAGTATATATCATTGCTTTCTTCTCCCTCTCCGGACTCCTGAATGGCCAGCCTGGCCACTCCATCAGCGTCAGGGTCGACGGCGCTCCCCAGTCCACCGTCAGGCTTGCATACCATGTCGGAAACCAACAGTACGTCAGAGACAGCCTTGTTACTGACAGTGGCGGTAGTTGCACCTTCAGAGGGGCGGAGAGACTCCCCTCCGGCGTCTACATGATCGTCCTTCCGGGAAACACCTTCTTTGAATTCCTTTTAGGAGACGACCAGCATATTGACATTAGCTGTGATGCGAAAAACCCGGGAGGAACACTTCTTTTCAGGGGCTCCGATGAAAACCAGAGGTTTCTTGAATACCAGAAAAAATGGAAGGTGCTTCAGGAAGAGGCTGTAAGTCTCTCAGCCGGGCTCAGGGATTCGAGCCTCTCAAAGGAGGAGACTGCTCTCCGGAAGGATAAACTTGCTGCACAGGAGAAGAAGATGAAACAGTATCTTCTCCAAACCGCCGAAACCAACAGTGGAACTCTTCTTGGCGCAATTGCCAGATCAATTATTCCTCCTGAGCCTTATGTTCCGATAGTTCCTGCCGGCACCTATAACCGCGACTCTGTCAGCAGGCTGCTCTCATACATCCATTATAAGGATCATTTCTTTGACAACGTCGATCTCTCGCAACCCGGGCTGATACGCAGTCCGATTCTGGGCGGCAGGCTCGAACAGTTCTTCAGGCAGGTGGTCATCCAGATGCCGGACTCTATCATCAGGGAGGCCGACAGGCTTCTGCGGAAGAGCGCCGTGAATGATGATGTCTTTCAGTATGTGGCCGTCTGGATCATGAACAGGTACGCATCAAGTGAGATAATGGGTCATGATGCGGTGGTTGTCCATCTTGCAGACAAAGTGTACCTGGCAGGCAAGGCCCCGTGGGCAACGAAGGAGTACCTGGCAGAACTGGAAAAAAGAGTCAGCAGATTAAGGTCAAGCCTGATAGGACAAAAGGCACCGGAACTGCTTATGAACTCCTTTGCCGGCCACTACGTCTCCCTCTATGATGTTGAGGCTGAATATACAATAGTCTATTTCTGGGAACCGGACTGCGGACATTGTAAGGTTGCCACACCCCTGCTCAGGGATTACTACAATGACAACAGGGATAAGGGCATAGAGGTGTTCGCTGTATGTACACATCATGAAAGGGAGAAATGGGAGAAATACATAGTTGACAACGGGCTGAACTGGATAAACGGCTGGGATCCGGAACGACTGAGCCGGTTTGATCATTTTTACAATGTCGACTCCACTCCTCTTATCTATATTCTTGACAGGCAGAAGAAGATCATTGCGAAACGGCTGGCTGCCGAAGATGTCTCATCATTCATTGAGGCCTACAGGAAGTACGCCGGCAAGTGAGTCCGCTCTTCAGATCTATAAGGCTGGCAAATCAGCAGAAACAGGTGCATTTGCTCCCCGGGCTGGAGAGCCGTCAGGGATATTTATAGCTCTTCAGGCTGGTATATCATCTGATAATTGTTAAGTGCCTCACTCCTCAGGCAGATGAACCATCAGATCATATAATGTAGAATAAGATCTTGTTTGTGAGCCTTCTGCAATAGTCCAGCACCATCCTTCCTTCTCTCTCTTAACCGTAATCTTAACATCTGCCTTCTGATCGACGGTGTAGCCACATCTGCCCAGTGCCTTTTCTGTCAGGCTGAGGGCAGGAGCGTCACCTCCGAGAGCGATCCCCCTCCTTTTTCCTCTTACAAAGCTGAAGGTGCCTTCATGGCTGCTGAAGGAGAGCAGCGGGCTCTCAAAGGCATGTGCGATGGTACCTGACAGTATCAGGTCCTCCGGTGCACCCTCGGTTATACCATCACCGTGCATAAGCCATATCCTGTCAGCCTCGTTGAGAGCTGTATCGAGGTCGTGGGTTGAATAGAGAACGCATTTTCCCTTCTCCCTGGTAAGTTTTCTCAGCAGGCTTACGATGCCGTACCGCGAGGGAAGGTCGAGAAAGGCGGTAGGCTCATCCATGACCAGCAATTCAGTATCCTGTGCCAGCGACCGTGCTATAAGCGTTCTCTGTCTCTCGCCGTCGGAAATGCTGTCTAGCCTGCGACCGGCAAGCTCCAGCATTCCGGTATCTTCAAGAGCAAGGTCAACGGCCTCCCTGTCGGCGGACGTCATGGCGCCAATCCAGTTGGTATAGGGGAATCGTCCCAGTGACACTGCCTCGCGTACCGTGATATTGCGCTCGGCAACCGGCTCGGTGGAGGTGTAGCTGACTATCCTGGGCAGCATGGTGCTGCCGATGGTGTGAAGGTCCCTTCCCTGAAGCCTCACGGTTCCCCCTATAGGAGGCTGGAGTGACACCAGGGTCCTCAGCAGTGTGCTCTTTCCGGCTCCGTTGCGGCCTATTAGCGCCACCAGTTCACCTGATCCGGCACTGACGGAGAGATGCTCCATGACCCTGACGCACCTGCGGCGCGATGAGTAGCCTATTGTGAGCTCCAGTGTCTCTGCAAGCGCAACTCCTCTTTCCCTCATCGCCTGCCTCCCATTGCGTTTTTGCCCAGTATTATCCAGAGTACGACAGGTATCCCTATCAGTGATGTGACAGTATTGACCGGAATAATGTGTCCGCCGCCGGGCACCGTGGATATAAGGTCGCTTGCCAGCAGTATTGCAGCTCCGCATAATGCCGTACCGGGCATGAGTGTGCGGTGATCGGTGGTTCTGAAGAGCAGACGTGCCACATGTGGTACTGCCACTCCGATGAAGGCCAGGGGACCGCAGAATGCTGTCACACTGCCTGCCAGTATGCTTGCTGCGGCAAGAAGCAACACTCTTGTGCTTTTCATGCGTACACCAACAGTGCGCGAGAAAGTATCTCCCATCAGCATTGCATTCAGCGGCTTGACCATGACAAAGGCCAGGATCATACCCGCCAGCGCAGCAATTGTCAGGGCCCTGAGCTGCTGCCATGAGATGTTGCCAAGGTTGCCCATTGTCCATATCACGTATGTCCTTAGCATCGCCTCATTGCTGAAATACTGCATCAGGCTCACCACTGCTGAGATGGCACTGGCGAGCATCAGCCCTACTATCAGCACCGTCATTATGTCACGCATGCGCGAGGAGACCGCCATGATTATTACCATCACCATCCCGGCGCCGGCCCAGGCGGCAAGGATCATGCCCCATCCCTGCAAGGGGCTGTCAGCAGAGAAGGCAAACAGCGGTGAGAGAGTGAGTACTGTAAGCGCCACGCCGAGGCCAGCGCCGGAGCTTATGCCCAGCACGTCGGGACCGGCAAGAGGGTTGCGGAAGAGAGTCTGCATAAGCAGTCCGCTGACTGACAGTGCTGCCCCGGCAATGAGTGCAGTGAGGGCCCTGGGAAGACGAAACTCCATCACGATTATCTCGCTCTCCGGGCTCCCCGCTCCAAGGAGAGCCTTCACAACATCCGCAGCCTCAACAGGGGTGCCTCCAAAAAGAATATCGGCACAGAAAAGCAGCAGCGTGACCAGCAACAGTCCGGTCATCGTCAGGGAAAGCTTCATGGATGGTAACCGATCTCTCATTCCAGCCTCATGTAGAAATAGTGAGAGTAGTCGGGAAGCAGCTCGGGATGAAGAATAGCGACCAGATCCATAAGCAGGATATCAGGACGCACGACGGCTGTCTCCCAGTAGTCGTTCCCTCCGGCAGGATTTATCCTCTTCGTGTTGTTCCATACCATGCCCTCACGGCATACCGACAGCCGGCCCAGACGATGGTCAGCATCGTTGATTTCAGCAAGGCTCTTCGCCATACCCGGATTGATCCAGACATCAGCCTTAGAGGCACGCCTGAAGACAGCCTCAACCGAGTAGGGGACAGAATTGGCTTTGGTCAGGTCAGAGAAGAGATACTCACCGCCCGCATCTTCGATAAGTCTCCCGGTATATGAGTTGGCAGGTGAGACGTACCATACATCTTCCCACGGCGCGCCCAGAAGCACTGCAGGCCTTTCACCAACACTGCCCTTCACCCTGGCAGCGAGATCATTGTATCGTTCCGTCACTTCGGCAAAGAGACTGTCAGCCTTCTCCTTCCTGCCTGTAAGAAGGCCGAAGAGTCTTATCCAGGCAGCACGGGAAAGCGGATGCTCCTCCAGGTAATCTGCATTGAAGATCACCCTTACACCTAGTGAGGAGAGCTTTCCCAGCTGACCCGAGGAGGGATCAGCAACACCGTAGGCCATCACCAGGTCCGGTTTGAGAGCCACTATCAGCTCATTGTTGAGGTTGCCCTCGTATCCGACATCGCGGACTGACTCACGGGCTAAAGCTTTAATGATCAGAGTGTCATACAACAATCCGGGACCGGAAATACCTGCCAGCAGATCAGTGGCACCAAGCGCCGAAAGCATTGCGATATGGGTGGTTGACATGCAGATCATCCTCTCCACAGGTACATAGATCACCCTGCTCTCATCAAGAGTACCGGGGTTTGCCGCTCCGCGTGGAAGGAGAAAGTATTCGAGTTCGGTGCCGTGCGAATTCTGCCAGGGATCCCTGATCACTACCCTGTAATAATCCTCCCTCTCCTCAATAACCAGCCTGGTCGAGGCTTGAGGCAGACCGTCGTTATGCTTTACCTTATTCTCACTGCCACTGTTGCATGAACAGAGAATCAGGGTCAATGCTGTGATAAAATGCAGGACTTTCATTACCTGGAATCTGCCTTTATCACTGTTCCGGTATAAAGAACGGAATCATTCCTGAGACTGTAGTGATAGATGCCGGCGGCAAGATAGGGAAGCTCAACGGGCAGAACCCCCGGAAAGACATTGCGATATTCTCCTGCGTAGACTATCCTTCCCGAGTTATCGCAGAGACTAAGTGAGGTCTCCGTCACTCCCCTGCCCTCCAGCTCGAAACAGAAGCCCGAGGTAAACGGATTAGGAAAGACTTTCAGTGGCGATGTCTCGCTTTCAGGATCTTCAATATTATTCAGGATTGTATTGTCAACCATCACAACACTGATATCCAGGGATACTGGCATCGGGAAGGTGGGATGCTGAGTGAAGGGCAGCCAGGATGTGCCGTTGTTGAACCAGGCGGTGTTACCGGAGTCGAGCGGCCAGGGATCTGAGTGTTTCACTGCGAACTGAGGCTGCGGCAGCATCATGTTGCTCCTGTAATAAACTTCATATCCGATGTAATAGGACCCCGTAACCTTTACAGTCCGTCCGAAATCGAACTGCAGCTCTGCATCGGCCTTTGCCTCTGTCAGCCGGATCATCCGTGAAGCAAGCACCAGTCCGGGGATGGCACCACCGCTCCAGACATATAGCCGCAGCGAGTCAATGGAAGAGAGATAGGTGACTGCAGCCACCTTCATACGTACCCATGCTATCTCTCCTGTTCCGCTGAATTGAAAGTATTCGGCATATCGCTTGAGTCCTTCAGAGTTATTGCCGGTTGAGTAGCCCCATCCCGGCGCTATGTAGGCATCTGAGGTGCCGGGATCAGACAGGGGCATGTTAGTGAGCGTATCAGAAAGCGACAGGTTATGGGCATACGGATCGCGTCCTCCGGCAATGGTGGCACCAGATGAGACAGGATCGAGCCAGGGTCTGAGATGGGTGGAGGTGATGGTGGTGATGTTGAACATGCGGCTGATCTTGGCGTAAAAATCATTTGTCGGTTCCGCACAGGTAGCACTTCCGCCGGTAAGAGTTCCCCGTACCCTGCCGTTCTGGTCAAATAGCGGCCCGCCGGATGAGCCGGGTTCTGTGGCTCCCAGCTCCCACCTGAGAATACGCCAGAAACTGTTGGTGGCATACCCGGAGACAGGATAAGAGGCAGTTATAGGGCTGTTATCGTCAATGGTTATCTTCATGACATCACCCTCCGGATGGTGAAGCGTAAAGGTGCTGGAGGGGACCGTTGCGGTGATGTCCCAACCGGCAAGCCAGGGTCGGTAAACCAGCGGCGGGAACTGCAGCAGCTCCACCAGCGTGAAGTCAACATCAGGATTTGTGGCGCGCAGTATCGAACCGGAAAGGGAGTGTACGCCTGTGATATCAGGACCGTCACACCAGGGGCTGATGTAGTTGAAAACAAATATCGTTTCATCTGCCAGGGCGGCTGTTTCAATACAGTGGTTGGCGGTTAGCACATAGGCCTTGTACTCGCTTCCTGTGTTGTTGACCATCACACCCGTACAGAGCTCGGCACCCCCGACAAGCAGTCGTACAACCGACCGGGAGGCAGTCAGGTAGTTCGCATTTGTGGAACAGTTGAGATCTGTCTCGCAGCTTCCTGACCGGCCGAAATAGATATCCTTGGTTTCTTCGAGCTCAAAGAAGCCCGCAAAGTCATGTGCCACCTGCTTTATTCCAATGGCACCGGCTGGAATAGAACCGCCGGGGAAATGACACTCCATAACCATGCTGTCACCAGGAAGAGGCATCACCGGCATACTCAGCCTGCCCGCACCGCTCTCTGCCGTCAGCGCCCCCCTTACAACCCTTTGGTCACGGTCGTAGAGCCAGATATAGGCGCCCTCGGGAAGGTTAAAGGGTGATAGAATGAGATTGAGTGACAGTGCTCCCTTTGATGTGAGAGGCATAACCCAGACCGTCTCATTGCCTCTCTGAACAACGAAACCCGCATTCTCCGGAGTCAGTTCCACAGGCACGGGAATGGCAAACCTGTAAGGCTGGTCCTTGGGCTGGTCAAGTGACCGGAGTAACTCCACCTCCAATGGATCGACAGCTATCTCATGCCAGTGATTTATGTCGGGAAAGAGAGCACTGCCAGCAGGGAATTCCATCTGGCCCTGCAGCGCCAGGTATGTGAACAGTAACAATGTTGCTATGAATACTCTTTCCTTCAACCTGTTATATTGTATCACCAAAAATAGTCAAAAACTTACCACTCCTTCATGAAGCAAATGAAACCAGGTATAATTCCGGCCTTCTCAATATCTTCAGGCTCCCCCCGGCTGTTGTATATCAGCAGGTCCCCCTTCTGCTGGTAATCAATCGCATCTGTGACAAAAACCCGTCCGGCGGGCCCAGTGCCGAGATCATAAAAAAGCCTCTCCCCAGGCTCTATGAAAGCTTCAGAGGGAAGTGAGACCGAACTGACCGCCATCCTCCTGATGCCCTCATGAAGAAAATAGAGAGTATCACCGGTACCGTTTATGACCAGGGATGAAGGATAGTCTGAAACAGAACCGAAAATCATTTCACTCTCCTTTTCATAAGTAACGCTGTTTATCCTCACTAATTTTGGAAGATCCTGCATATATCCTCCGGTGCAGAGCACCCAGAGCTTGCCGTTTTTATCTAAGACCATGCTCTCGGGTTCAGTACCTGTCGTTACTGAGTTAATGATATCCCCGGTTTCGGGGTCCACTACCACGATCCGGTCACCGGATATCCAGTTTGAAACAAAGAGCTTTCCGTCAGAAATCAGTATTGCCTCGCTGGTGCAGCCGATATCAATATACCCGGATACCTCAAAAAGATCAAGATCAATAACAGTCAGTTCATCCGAAGCGATAGAGGTGACATAGGCTCTTCGCCCGCTGATTGCCATCTGTCGTGGCGAGCTGAGTCCCGTGATCGTTCCGAGACTCTCCATGGTTATCATGTCAACCGCCTCAAGGGTGCCTGAATTATTCACGATGATATATCCTGTATTGCCATCAGTGGCAATGAAGGTGGGTACATCACCCAGTGGCCTGCTGTTCTTTGTTCTAAAGAGCTCGTTGTATATCTCTCCAGTCTCCAGGCTGTAAAAGGAAACTGATCCGTTGCCGGCCATAAAATTACCCTCATTAAGAATAAAACATCCTTCACCCCGGGGAAAGAGAACAGGCTCAATGTTGTTTCCCTCACAGGAGAGTAATAGCAGCGGCGCGAGGAGGGCCAGCAACTTAATCTCGTTCTTCATTTTTCATTTTTTTATCAGTAAAACTTAATGTCAGCCTGAGGTAAAATGTCCTAAGCGGCATCGGGTAATTGCGTACGCTTTCCCAGGAGCCGTTGAAGATATTTCTTGCCCCAATCTCTATCCCGATTTTCGAGGTCCCGGCGGGCAGCACCGCTCCCAGCCTGGCATCAGAAAGAAACGATGGGGTAAGCCATTCGCTGTTATCCGATGTGGTATACCTCCTGCCCTGGTACAGGGCTGCCACTCCTGCCCTCAGCATCTTCCACCGCAGACCGATATTCAGGTTAAGCTGATTAACGGGAATATAGATCAGCTGGCTTCCCACCGCCCTGTCATTGGCTATCTCAGATGCGGCGACCACGGTATGTGTAAAGGCATAATTCAGGTAAGAAGAGATTACCAGGTCATTCAAAGGTACTTCTGAGCCCATTCTGCCCTCCATCCCGTATACATTGACACTGCGTACATTCTCTGCGCTCCATATGCCGGTCACTCCAGGGATCCATTGTATCAGGTCATTAACTCGCTTCCCGTGAAGTGCAAGATCAAGGCTGTATTTCAATCCTGACGAAGCCACACTTACATAAGAGTATGATGCCTCTCCTCCTGTGGCATTTTCATGTCGCAGGCTGCTGTTGCCACCTGGCACCCAATAGAGGTCATTGAGGCAGGGCAGCCTGGCAGTGCGGCTTACGCTGGCTTTAAGCAGGTGTGCGCCGTCGGGAGAGAGCGTCACTGCAGCTCCGGCTGTAAACTCAGGCTTTATCGCCATGCCGGTGACGATCATCTGCCGTACCTGCAGCAGCAGCCTCACCCTTGGACCCGGGTTGACCCTGGCTGAGAGGGATGTTGAAAAGAGATTCCTTCGCTCGGTTCCGGAGTAGCTCAGAGATCGGGCACTCTGGTACTCATTTCCGGCATTGATTCCCAGCTCAGTCATCCCGTTGGGGCGATATACAAGACGGGTTCTGATCATGAGGAGTGATGAGCGGTTATCGCCATTGTATTCAGGATTTTCATGATAATAGAGGTTTACATCAGATGTACCGCCGGCGGTTACCCCTGCAGAGACCTTACCTCTCTCCATGGAGTAGTTTATCACACTGCGCAGTGACCTGTCACTCTGCCGCTCACCAAAATCCTGCTGAACCGTCGTTACCGGTCCCGGAAGCTCACGCTCCGTGTTGTTGTACAATAGGTGAAAAGCAACGGCGGAACTGCCGTACTTGTAATTAAAATCGGCCGATGCCCCTCCCGATGCAAATGATGAATTGGTCCTTCTCTCCTCCGTTTCTCCTTCCGGGGCATTGACGTTAATGAAAAGATAATCATTCCCTGCCTCTTCTCCCCAGAGGCTCATCCTGGCCGAGAACGACTCACTGCCTGTTCCTGTCACTGCAGAGGCGGCATAATCACCGTAGCTGCCTCCGCTTACTGCAACTGAGCCGTAGAGTCCTCTCTGAAAGAGAGGGTCAGAGGAGATTTCCACCTTACCTCCTATGGATCCGGAGACATCGCTGAGGTCATAACCCCCAGGGGTGATCTTAACCGAGGGAGCTGCATGGATCGGGATGAGTGCGAAGTCAGTGTATCCGTTGCCTGAAGCATTTACAGGCAGGCCATGCCATGTCACCGTTGTATGACTGCCGGGCAATCCTCTCATCGATACGGAAGCGAGACCATGGTTTCCGTAACGCTTTACAGACAGCGGAGCAGCAAACATCAGCAGTGTTGCAAGATCACTCTCCGTATGGCCGGCCATAAGAGCAGAATCAATCACAAAAACAGTGTGAGGTGTCTGCCGCTCCGCAGCAGTGGCAGTCACAGTCACTGCCGAGATGGTAATGGTATCTTCGATGAACATATCCTGAGCTCCGCACTGCGGTGCCACGGCAATGAACAGTAACAGCAGTAGAGCCTGCAGTCCGGCACGGCTCAATCTAAAAGGGATAATATAGGCAGATGACCTCTTGAACATAACTTTTATTCCCGAAAGCTCCCTGTTACAGGACACGTTCTGGCAGGTCTTCTGACTCATCCCTACTCACCGGGCCTTCCCGTCCGCCAGCTGGCAGACAGTGGCGGGAAATCCGGCTGTAATGATCCGCAAACGGCGGAACGGGCTTCACAGCAGCGGGTACTGTCCCTGGTTCAAACAGGGTTCCCTTTTCACTGCCGGAAAAAACCGGCAGCACCAGAATGATACAAAGGTAATGAATTACCTGATCGGTTACCGAAGATAATTATCAACAAACAGTATAAGAGTGTTCATTTCATAATGAACTTCAATTCTCCTCCAGACATTATCTCCTCATAGGTGACATAGTTACGGTCAAGCTTTATTCCGTTCAGGAAGACGTCACTGACATTTCTTCTTTTCGCTGAATTGTTCTCAGCGACGACTGTAAATATTTTTCCTTCGGGCAGTGATATTTCCGCCCGCTCCAGTGCGGGACTGCCGAGGATAAATCGGCCGTCAGCGGGATTAACGGGGTAGAAGCCCATTGCAGAGAAGAGATACCATGAAGACATCTGTCCGCAGTCCTCATTACCACAGAGACCGTCCCTGCCATCGGTGTACATCTCATCCATTATCCTGCGAACCATTGTTTCTGTTTTCTCCGGTTCACCGGCCATTGAGAAGAGGTAAGCTATGTGGTGAGACGGTTCATTGCCGTGAGCATACTGGCCTATCAGGCCACTGATATCGGGAGAGGCATTCTCTCCCTTCACCTTCTCATTCAAGTTGAAAAGAGTGTCCAGGCGTTCAAGGAACAACTCCCTGCTGCCGAAAAGAGATATCAGCCCCTCCACATCATGAGGCACCAGCCATGTGTACTGCCAGCCATTGCCCTCGGTAAAATCCGATCTTGTATGATGGGAATAGAGTGGATCATACCCGGGGCGCCAGCTGCCGTCACTCATTCTTCC
>CALMRD010000186.1 GCA_937871625.1 uncultured Bacteroidales bacterium
GCCAGCAGGCTGTCGACAGCATCGGAGAGCAGGTTATTGTGTTCAAGTTCGATCACGTAGCCTGAGGGAATATCCATCTCACGTGCAAAGGCCCTGATCACCCTCTGGAAGAAGGAATCAATGGTGCCGACGGTGAAGCGGGAATAATCCTGCAGGATGTTGTTGAGTGCCAGGGGGGCATTCTTTCGCACAGTCACCCTGGCATCATCAGGATCGGGCCACAGCTCCGGGAAGAAGTTGCACAGGTAACGGGCAAAGGTACTTCTCTCCCTCTCGCCTTCAGGACTCTCCTCTCCGAGCAGGGACAGCCGCTGCAGTATGCGGCTCTTCATCTCGGCGGCGGCGCTGTTGGTAAAGGTGACGGCAAGGATCCTGCGGTACGCGCCGGGATCGCGCAGCACTCGAGACAGGTAGAAGGCAGTCAGGGCATGGGTCTTCCCTGAACCAGCCGATGCACTGTATTTCAATAACTTACCCGGAGCATTCATCTTCTGAAAAATAGTAAAAAAAGAGGCATGCAGTGAGCAGGCAGTGAAGTAGTTTTCAACATATTGAGTTAAGAGCTACCTTTGCGGTGTGAAAAAGAAGGTCATAATAGGTCTCTCGGGGGGGGTTGACTCCAGCGTTGCGGCATGGCTGCTGAAGGAACAGGGTTACGATGTTGAGGGTCTGTTCATGATCAACTGGCATGAGAGCCAGGGGGTGCTGAAGGGCGACTGTCCGTGGGATGAGGATGTCACCTTTGCCGAGATGGTGGCCCGGAAGCTTGGCATTAAGCTGCGCACCATTGATCTCAGTGAAGAGTACCGCAGGAGGGTAGTCGATTACATGTTCAGTGAATATGCCGCGGGACGCACTCCAAATCCTGATATACTTTGCAATCGAGAGATAAAATTTGACTCTTTTGTCCATGAGGCCCTCAGCACCGGTGCCGATTATGTTGCCACAGGCCATTACTGCCGCACAGAGACAACAGAGACTCCGTCCGGCCCCGTGCACAGGCTGCTGGCAGGCATAGACGGCAACAAGGACCAGAGTTATTTTCTCTGCCAGGTGAGCCAGAAGCAGCTTGACAATGTACTGTTTCCTGTTGGTGCCCTGTCAAAGCCGGAAGTGCGCAAAATAGCCTTTGATCTGGGTCTTGCGACAGCCGACCGCCGGGACTCGCAGGGAATATGTTTCGTGGGGAAGGTTGACCTGCCTCTCTTCCTGCAGCAGCAGCTGGAGGCCAGAAAAGGCAGAGTCATTAACATCCCGAAGGAGCATCCTTTCCGGGCATGGTCTGACGGCCTGCCGGAGAGTGACGTTTCAACATCCGAACTTCAGGTCATGGCCGCACCGCATGCGCTGGGGCCGGGTGACGGAACGACTGCAGGAGCCCACAACGGGGCTCACTTCTTCACCGTGGGGCAACGCAAGGGACTGAACCTGGGCGGGTACAGGGAGCCACTGTTTGTGATAGGCACCGACACCGTCAGTAACCTGGTATATGTGGGTGAGGGTCAGATGCACGGCGGGCTATACCGGAAAGGGCTATTCATAAGGGCGGAGGAGGTTCACTGGATACGCACCGACCTGGCGATGAAGAGTGGCGAGAGCCGAGATTACCAGGTGCGGATTCGGTACAGACAGCCGTTGCAGAAGGCCAGGCTCTATGCCCGTGAAGAGGGCTGTTACATTATCTTCGAAAGGCAGCAGCGCGGTGTCACTCCGGGGCAGTTTGCCGCCTGGTATGACGGTGAGGAGCTGCTGGGGTCAGGGCCCATATTCCAGTAGGCAGTCGGCAGTCCGCAGCCGGCAGTCGGCACTTTTTGCAGTTAGCAGCCAGCAGTCCGCAGTCGACACTTTTTGCAGTCAGCAGTCGGCAGCCGGCAGTCGGCACTTTTCAGTCAGTAGTCTGTAACTAATTGATTAACTGAGGACTGAAGACTGTGGACTGAAGACTGAAGACTGGCCACTAGGAGAGTCTGTTCCGGTAGTCTTCATATTCAAACTCGCGGACAAGCCGAAATTTCTGATCTGCGGTCCAGATACCGATGAAGGGATGGGATACGCCGTTGAAAGTGGTGGTTTTTACCATGGTGTAGTGGATCATATCCCAGAAGACAATGCGGTCACCCGGTTTCAGCTCGCGGTGAAACGACCAGTCGCCCATGAAGTCGCCCGAGAGGCAGGAGTTGCCGCCCATTCGGTAGGTTGGTTTTCCCGGCACGGGTTCGAAGGCGCCGATGATCACCGGCTTGTATGGCATCTCCAGGCAGTCGGGCATATGTGCGGTGAATGAGACATCGAGGATAGCCGTTTTGATACCGTCACGCTCCACAATATCCTCCACTGTGGAGACCAGCTCGCCAGTCTCCCAGGCGAAGGCGCTGCCAGGTTCAAGAATGAGGTGAACGCCGTGCTTGCGGCGGAACTCACGAAGCAATCCTATCAGATGTTCTGTGTTGTAGTTTTTCCCGGTCATCAGGTGTCCCCCTCCCATATTGATCCACTTCAGAAGAGGCAACAGGTGTCCGAATTTCTCCTCAACAGCGGTGAGCACCTTTTCCAGGGCATAGGAGTCGGATTCAAACAACACATGAAAATGGAGTCCTTCCACCCCATCCGGCAGTCCCTCCTTCAGGTCGGCAGCCGTGACACCCAGCCTTGAGCCTGGTGAGCAGGGATTGTAGATGCCATGGGCAATCTCCGAAAACTCAGGGTTGATCCGGAGTCCCGGTGAAATATGCTCTCCCTCGCGTTTGATCACGGGGGCGAACTTACGGTACTGTGCCAGTGAGTTAAAGGTTATGTGTGAGCTGTATCGCAGTATGTTACCGAACTCCTCACGCCTGAAGACGGGGGAGTAGGTATGTGCCGGCATGCCCATCTCCTCGTAGCAGAGGCGTGCCTCATGCACGGAGCTGGCAGCAGCACCGGATATATATTCGCGCACTACGGGGAAGACCGACCACATGGCAAAGCCCTTGAAGGCAAGTATTATCTCTGCGCCGGATGCATCAGCTACATGTCTTATGGTTTCCAGGTTACGCCTCAGCCGCTCTTCCTCTATCACGTAGCAGGGCGAGGGAACATTTTGGTAGTCTATCATCTCAGAGTTCCAGGTCAATGTCAAACTTCTCGTGCCATGGCAGTCCCAGCTTTCCCAGCTCCATGAGGAACGGGTCGGGGTCAAACTGCTCCACGTTCCATACACCCGGTCGCTTCCAGAGGCCTTTCAGGTACATCATGGCTCCTGTTGCTGCGGGCACTCCAGTGGTATAGCTTACCGCCTGTGTGCCTGTTTCGCGGAAAGCCTCCTCGTGGCTGCAGTTGTTCCAGATATAGTATGTACGCTCCTTCCCTCCCATGTCAGTGCCCCTGATACGGCACCCTATGGAGGTCCAGCCCTTGTAATTCTCACCCAGGTCTCCCGGGTTGGGAAGGACAGCCTTCAGAAACTGTATGGGGACGATCTCGACACCGTTATAGGTCACCGGGTCAATGCGGGCCATTCCTATGTTCTGGATCACCCTGAGGTGTGTCAGGTACTCCTCGCCGAATGTCATCCAGAATCGTGCCCGCTTTATGGATGGGAAGTTCTTTACCAGGGACTCCAGCTCTTCGTGATAGATAAGGTATGACTCCCGCGGGCCGATGCCGGGGTATGTAAGCGGCCTGTGGATCTCGTGGGGTTCGGTATAGACCCATCTGCCACCCTCCCAGTATTTCCCCTTCTGGGTCACCTCGCGGATGTTGATCTCAGGATTGAAGTTGGTGGCGAAAGGTTTGCCGTGGTCACCGGCATTGCAGTCGACGATGTCAAGGTAGTGTATCTCGGAGAAATGATGTTTGGCAGCATAGGCGGTGAAGACCCCGGTGACGCCCGGGTCGAACCCGCACCCGAGGATGGCGGTGAGTCCTGCCTCACGGTAGCGGTCATGATAGGCCCACTGCCATGAATATGCATATCTTGCCTCTTCGGGAGGCTCATAGTTGGCCGTGTCAAGGTATGCCACGCCTGTCGCCAGGCATGCATCCATGATGTTAAGGTCCTGGTATGGCAGCGCCAGATTAACAACAATGTCAGGACCAAAAGAGCTGATAAGCTTCTTCATCTCCTCAACGTTGTCGGCATCTACCTGTGCTGTCCGTATCCTGTCGCTGCCGATGCGTTCAGCAACAGCATCGCACTTTGACTTCGTGCGGCTGGCGAGCATGATTTCAGTAAAGATATCAGGTAATTGAGCCATTTTTGTCACAGCCACGGTACCCACGCCACCGGCACCTACAACAAGCACTTTTCCCATCTGTGGTATCATAAGGTTATACACAAAGGTAATTTTTTCGGACATTTTTTTAAGCCCGGGACGCGGGTTAACGTAAAAGTTATATTTTTGCAGTCGTATCAACACTATTGTCTTAAATGGACGATTATCACGCGAGCCGTTGTTTTAATTTCGTTCTGCTGAGGTAAGCTGGCGACAGGTACCTCCGTGGAATATAAAAGAGGAGGTATTTTATGATTACTTACTGGCAGATGATCCCTAACGGTCTCCTTCCGTTAAATTCTTTCGAAAAAGGCTGCATTGTCAACGTTACTGACCCGACACCGTCAGAGATTGGTATTTTAAAGAGCACTCTGAAGGTTCCTGATGATTTTCTTGCTGACATTCTTGACGTTGACGAGCGATCGCGTATGGAGATTGAGGATGACATGCTGATGATGATCTACCGTATTCCGTACCAGAACCAGTCGAACGGTTTTCCCTTCACAACGATTCCCCTGGGGCTGGTCCTGAAGAAGGAGAGCCTGGTCATCATCTGCCACAGGAACAATGAGGTGCTTGATGATTTCTTCAGCCGCAGCGGCAAGGGTATCAGCATAGAGAATAAGATCGACCTCATACTTCACCTCTTCCTGCGTACCACCATGTTTTACCACCGCTATCTGAAGCAGATAAACAACCAGACGGCGATGATTGAGCAGGACCTGGAGAAGTCGACCCGCAACCAGGAGCTTCACCGCCTGCTTAAGATGGAGAAGTGTCTTGTTTATTTTACCACCTCGTTGCGGTCAAATGAGATGATGATGCTCAAGCTCAAGAATTCCAAGTGGATACGCGATTACGAGTTCTCGTCTGACCTGCTGGAGGAGGCGATGATCGAGAACCGTCAGGCTATTGAGATGGCCAAGATCTACAGTGACATTCAGAGTGGAATGATGGATGCCTTTGCCTCGGTGATATCCAACAATCTGAACATAGTGATGAAGTCGCTGACCATCGTCACGATAGTGCTGATGATACCGACCCTTATTGCCAGCTTCTATGGAATGAATGTCCCCAACAGGCTGGAAAACAGCATGAATGCCTTCTGGTTCATCCTGGGAGGGGCTGTACTGCTTGCCCTGTTCGGGGTCTTTCTTCTCAGAAAGAAGAAGCTGATGTAGACCGGCTCTTCATGCTTTTCTCCCTGGCCGGCTTCTCTGTCAGTACAACCGGCCTCACGGGTTTTGCCCGGGCTGCCAGCCAGGTATTACCTGAATCGGTGGATTGTTTCGCGGATATGATGTCTCTGTCAACGCAACCTGATTCCGGGTCTCAACCCGGGTGGCCAATAAAATATTGCCCGGGCCGGTGCGTGGTTCTGGTCTCTCAGTAAGGCTTTCTGCAGATGTTGCCCCGGTCACTCCTGCTTCGCAAGGTGTTTTCTGATCTTATCCAGGCTCTGGGGTGTGCCGCAATCGAACCAGTATCCCTCATCATGGAGAAATGACATTACAAGGTTATCCTTTGCGAGGGTCAGGTAGAGTGATGTCAGTGAATAGATTCCTTCCGGCATCATCTCAAATATGTCAGGTGAGAGCACCTGGATGCCTGAGAAACCCACTTCATCGAGCTTTTTACTGCTGGCGACGGTTATTATCTCCTCTTTGGTGGCATTGTTGCGCCAACCTCTTATGCGGCCGCCGGCATCAGCCAGCAACTGCCTGTTACCCGGCCGGTGTCTTACGGCGAGTGTCGCTATGGCTCCCGATTCGAGGTGGCTGCGGTACATTTCAGAGAGGCTGAGGTCTGTAAACTCATCTACGTTATGGCAGATAAAGGGACGGTCGTCGAAGAAGCCTCTCGCCTTCAACAGTCCGCCCGCGGTATCGAGCAGCTCTTCACTCTCATCGGAGACTGTGATGGCATATCCCATGCCGCGCAGTTTCTCAACCTCCTCCATCATCTGATCCGGATGGTGATGAATATTGACAATTAGGTCATCAAAGCCGGCAGCGACCAGTTTTTCTACAGTAAGCTGAAGCATGGTGCTGCCGTTGATGTCAGCGAGGGCCTTGGGTTTTGTGCGGGTCATCTCTCCCAGCCGTGTGCCGAGTCCCGCGGCAAAGATCATTGCTTTCATCAATGCAGTTCCGAATGGGTTACCGATACTGATACTCCGGGCATGGATGAGAGCATTGATGCCACTCTTGCGGCACACCATACCGAGCGGTGTTGTCCGCCGATACATCCGAAGGCCACATTAATCTCCAGCACACCCTTTCGTCTGAGCATGGGCAGGGAGTTGCGTATGATGTTTGAGCAGTCACCGGCGAAGGCGACAGCCTCATCGTCATTCCCGAAGAACTCAGCAATCGCGGGGTCAAATCCTGTCAGCTCACTCAGCTCGGGCACATGTGCCGGGTTTCGCAATCCTCTGCAGTCGAACACGAATCCGCCACCGTTGTCATAGTTGACAGTCTTTCCCTTGACAAATGAGAAACTCTGGATATTTATGGTGACCATCTGCTGGTAGTGCGACAGTATGCGGTATTTCCTCTGCAGCGGCACAGCCTCTGAGGCTTTTCTCAGTTCAGGGAGGTCGATGCAGAGGTCATCACCTGCGAGAAGCTCATTCATGAGGTCAACGGCCGGGACGATACTCTCGCTGAAAGTAGGTTTGTTTTCATGCAGTCCCCTGAAGCCGAAGGCCCCGAGGGCCTGCATCAGCCTTATCAGGGTAAAGGCGCCGCTGTACCTGGCTAGGGATTCTTTGGATTTGCCTGTGGCCCCGGCGAAGAGGTGCAGGTGCCGTTCGAGTGTCTTCTTCCTCAGCTGCGCGGGTATATAGGCTTTGGCATCATAGACCAGTGAGGCGATGTCATAATGGGGAGCGCCAAGCCTGCCTCCCTGGTAGTCAATATACCACGGAGTGCCATCCCTGAGCATGATATTGGCGGTCTGGAAGTCGCGGAAGAGAAAGTAATCCTGCCCGGCGTCAAGCAGAAACCGGGTAAGGGTCTCAAAGTCGCGTTCCAGCCTGATCTCATTGAATGGCGCGGCGATAAGTTTCAGGAACATGTACTTGTAGTAGTTCATATCCCATATTATGCTCTGCCGGTCAAAGCTGCGGTGCGGATAGCAGAGTGAAAGATCGAGTCCTTTTATGCCTTCTGTCTGTATTCTCACCAGGTCGGCGGCTATTTTCATAAACAGCTCCTCGGTCTCACTGTTGAAACGCTCCTCATCGGATCTCTGTGCAAGCCAGGTGAAGAGGTTTATATCGCCAAGGTCCTCAAGAAAATAGATCTTCTCGTCAGGGTAATAGACATATACTTCGGGTACTGGCAGTCCCTTTGACCTGAAGTGGTTGGAAAAACCAACGAAGGCATCGTTTTCCTCACGGCTGGGGTTGTAGGCCCCTATGACCTGGTCCTCGGGATATGACAGTCTGAAATAGACCCTGTCAGAGCCTGACTGGGGTAATCTTGTCATCACCTCGGGCGGTGAGCCCTTCCACCTCAGAAAGGCCTTTTCAACGGCGCTTCTTATATCCATTCTAAAACTTTATCAATATTTTCTTCCGGTAGAGAATATATCCAAATGCCCATATAAGTGTCACCTGCAGAAGGGCAAAGAGGAGGCTGGCAAGCTTCTGTTCCTCGAAGAGAGGGCTGCAGATATTTGCAAAGATCCACTTATAGAGGGTGGTTTCCCCTATCTTGATGGCCAGCATGCTCTTGGTCCATATACCTGCCAGGAGGTAGGTACTCATCGGGTTCATGCCAAAGGGCAGGAAGAAATTGAGTTTCAGCAGGAGACCAAATGCAATGACAACCAGTCCCACAGCTACCAGGAAGGTTGGGCTGTATCCAGTCCCGGCTGCCAGTTTCCATATAAGCCCGACCGCGGCCACGAGGGCTCCTCCGGCAAGAATGACGCCAATGGTTTTCCATCCCTGTATCCTGAAGATATCTATTATCATTACCAGCAGTGCCAGAATAATCATACCGATTCCGCCGGCATAGAGCACATATGAGCTTGTCCAGATAGGTTTGTTGATCGGGAAATATTCACCCCAGAGGAGTCCTGCTCCTATGAGGAGTGCTCCCAGAGCCGCGAGCCAGCCTACCGTTTTCCAGGATGAGCCCCTGCCTCCTATGAGTCCTCCGGTCATAAATCCCAGCAGCACGGTTGCTGTGGCGGGGAGGGTGCTCAGCAACCCCTCCGGATCGAACGGCATACCGAATCCCTTGTAAAGATGGTTTTCTCCCAGGAGAGCCAGGTCTACTCTCCTGGCGAAGTTTCCTTCGAGTGAGTATGGGTCATCTCCTCCCAGGAAGTACATCAGTGCCCAGTATCCGAACAGTAGCACTGCTGCAGGTATCCAGATCCGGTTTCGTTTTACCAGAAGTACTATCAGGGCTCCAAGCCCCCATGCCAGTGCAATACGCTGCAGTACACCCATTATGCGCAGCGTTGTGTAATCGCGACCAAAGTACGGAAAGATATTAAGGAAGAGTCCCGCAGCAAATATCAGCAGCACTCTTCTCACAAGGCGAATCAGTGCCGGCTGGGAAAATTCAAAATTGTATTTGCGCAGTGAAAACCACATCGCCACCCCTGATATGAAAAGAAACGACGGGAAGACCAGGTCTGTGGGGGTGCAGCCGTGCCATGAGGCATGTCGCAGTGGCGCATAGACATGGCTCCAGGTGCCCGGGGTGTTTACAATAATCATAAAGGCGATGGTCATGCCCCTGAAAACGTCGAGGGATACCAGCCTTCCTGACTGTCCCTTCGGACTCTTTCCGATACTTCTTGATGCTGACATGGCATTTTTTATTGATTTCGTAAAAATAGCATTTTGGGAACAATCATACCGGCAATCGGCAAGAAAGAAAAGTACTATTTTTCCGTTGTAGATCCGGGGGCTTACCCTGATTTATCTTTGCCTGTGAAAATCGGGCGTTTTTATGTATGTTTGATTGCTTCAAAAATCAATAAGAGAGTCATGAGAAAGAGATGCCTTACAATTGTTGTGTTGCTCACCATTCTTTTAAATGTGCCGGTGAATCTGTTTGCCGTTGATGACAGTGTGCCATGGAAGAGGTACATTGATGATCCCAGGGTTGACAGTATCATGAACACACTCACCGTCAGGGAGATGATTGCCCAGCTTATATGGGTACCGGCCTGGGCAGCTGACAGGGGCGACAATTTCAGGCAGGTGGAGGATCTGGTCACAAAGCATGGCGTTGGCGGAGTCATCTTTTTCGAGGGGTCGCGCGACAGGCAGGTAAGATTTACCAAATATCTCCGGACGGTTGCGAAGGTTCCGCTGATCATTGCCCAGGATGCCGAGTGGGGAGCGGGCATGCGTCTCAGCGAGATAGAGGATTTTCCATGGCAGATGACCCTTGGCGCCGTTCAGGATGACTCGCTGATATATATGATGGGATCAGCGATAGCATGGCAGTGTCGCGACATAGGTGTGAACCTCAATCTTGCGCCCGTGGCAGACGTCAACAACAATCCGCTGAACCCAGTCATTAATTACCGTTCATTCGGCGAAGATCCTTCAAAGGTGGCTGCGAAGGCAGTGATGTACATGAAGGGTCTGCAGGATAACGGTGTCATGGCGTGCGCCAAGCATTTTCCCGGTCACGGTGACACCAATGTTGATTCCCATACCGGGCTGCCGGTCATCAAGGGAGACCGCCAGCGCTTTGATGCAGTGGAGCTGGTACCGTTCAGGCATCTTATTGATGAGGGAATAGGGTCAGTCATGAGCGCCCACATCAATGTTCCCGGCCTGGATGACACACCCCGATTGCCTGCCACCTTCTCCCGCAGGATAATCACAGGAATGCTCAGGGAGGAGGCTGATTTCCGGGGACTGATACTGACAGATGCGATGAACATGGCCGGAGCCACCATGACCTTTCCGTCAGGTGTTGCCGACGCAGAGGCGCTGAAGGCCGGCAATGACATAATAGAGTATTCAACCGATCCGATACAGGCAATTGAGGAGATCTACCGGAGGGTTGAAAAGGGCGAGATATCAAAGGATGAGATCACTTCTAGGTGCCGCAAGCTTATTGCAGCAAAGCTATGGCTGGAAGGTGCAGGAATGAGCCCGGAAGGTGAATTACCTGGCAGCAGGGCGCTGCCGGCTCCAGCCCATCCGGCACTTATCAGGGACCTTTTTGCGGGAGCAGTAACCGTGATTGAAAACAACGGCAATCTTCTGCCGTTGCAGCGCACAGATGATATAAGAATTGCCACCGTATCCGTCAACAGGCTGGCAATGAGCGACTTTCAAAAAACGATCGACAGGTATACCAACGCTGATCATTTTTTCATCAATCCGGGTAACGAGCAGGATGCCCATTATATACTCTCAAAGCTCAGGGACTACGATCTGGTCATTGCTGGGTTCGCATCCCTGGATCAGAAACCTGCTGGGGCATATGGTGTGACGCCGCAGCTTAACAATCTCTTCAGGCAGCTCTCAGCGCTTGACAGGTCTGTCATCGTCTGGTTCGGCAATCCCTATGGCATTGCCCGTCTCGATATGAGCAATAAGCCATCGGCCATGATTATTGCCTACCAGGATAACAAATACACTCACCAGGCTGCGGTGCAGGTGATCTTCGGAGGGCTGGGTGCCTCAGGACGGCTGCCGGTAACGATAAACGGTGATTACCCTGAGGGGTTTGGGATCAAGACACCCGGGAACATGAGGCTTCAGTATGGCTTTCCCGAGAATGCCGGGCTCTCGTCGGAGATACTATACAGCAAGGTTGACTCCATTGTCGGGTCAGGACTCGATTCCATGGCCTTTCCGGGCTGTCATGTGCTGATAGCAAGAAAAGGTATTGTGGTGTTGAACAAATGTTACGGTTTCCACCTCTATGACAGCACCGAGGCAGTGTCAGAGCAGGATCTGTGGGATCTGGCCTCTGTCACGAAGGTATCAGCAGCGACACCTTCCCTGATGCTTCTCTACGACCGCGGGCTTTTTGATCCTGACAGGAGCCTGGGTCATTACCTGCCATGGTACCGTTTTTCAAACAAGGGTGACATGCTGTTGCGCGACATGCTGGCGCACCAGGCAGGGCTGAAGTCCTGGATACCCTTCTGGCGCAACACGCTGGAGAATGACAGCACCTTCAGGCGTGGCATCTTCAGGGACTACAGCAACAGGAGATTTGCGTTGCAGGTCTCTGACTCGCTGTTCATGAACAGGCACTATCTCAAGGATATGTTCAGGGAGATTCGTGACAGTCCCAGGGGAGAAAAGAGGTATGTCTATTCCGATCTCACCTTCATCCTGTCGGCCGAGATCATCGAGAGTCTCACCGGCACCACCATTGACAGGTTTGCCCCGGAGAATATCTACCGGCCCATCGGAGCATTGAACATCACATACAATCCACTGCAGAAGTATCCCAGGGAACGTATAGTACCCACTGAATACGATTCCCTGTTCCGGAAGCAGCTGCTGAGGGGCACGGTGCATGATGAGGGTACGGCGATGCTGGGAGGTGTTTCCGGTCACGCCGGGCTCTTTGCCACCGGCAATGACCTGCTGAAGCTGGTGGAGATGTACCGCAGGGGTGGCGAGTACGGTGGTGTCAGGGTGCTGAGCAGCGAGGTACTTAAAGAGTTCACCCGGGTACAGTTCCCGGAGAATGACAACCGCAGGGGTCTTGGATTTGACAAGCCGCTGTTGCCGAATGACACCATACCTCCAGAAGAGATGTATCCCTGTCCGTCGGCCTCACCAAACAGCTTCGGTCACTCAGGCTTTACCGGCACCTTCATCTGGGTTGACCCTGATGAGGAGATATCGTATGTCTTTCTGAGCAACAGGGTGTATCCCACGCGCGACAAC
>CALMRD010000187.1 GCA_937871625.1 uncultured Bacteroidales bacterium
CCCTGTTCCTCCCGATCCTTCTCCACACCTGCAGTATAACCCTGTCAGCCATGAAATTCTGGTCATGCTGCCTGAAATAGGACCTCCATCTCCCATTCTCATCCTTCGCTCTTACGGGTTTGAGAGCACTCACGGGAACATCGGCTTCGAGTATGGTTTTACCGTTGATGGTATGACTTTTTATTCTGACATCCACCTCGGGGCTGCAGTATAGCTTTGCAGCCGCATCAATCATATACAGCTCCTCGTCAGACCTGACGCCTGCAAGCGATCCGTTGTCCCTGACGCCGATAAGCAGCTTGCCTCCCTCACTGTTGGAGAAGGCTGACAGTGTGCGGGCAATCTTTCCCGGATCAGAGATACAATACTTGAAGTCAAGGTTCATGCCTTCTCCCTTCAGGATCAGGTTATGAATATAGCGTCCCATGATAAAAGGCTCTTCAGTGGTCTTGGAGGCATCAGCAATATAATACAAAATATTTGTATATTGGCTCTGATGAAACCCACATCATTGCTCAGACGCAAACACGAATGAATATTATTTAATTCAAGTCATATTAGTTTCCGTCAGGCCATTAAAAAAAGAATTAATTACGGTTGAAAATTACTAACAAATCAAAGATAGATGAAGAGAAGAGACTTTCTGCGATCAGGCCTTGCAGGCGCTGCCGGCCTTACGGTATTTAACAATCCGGCTCTCGCCGGTGTTGCGGATGAGCCGATTATCTGCCGCACGCTGGGCCGTACGGGCCTCAGACTTCCTGTTGTGAGTTTCGGTGTGATGAGATCTGACAACAGCTCACTTGTACAGGCTGCCCATGAGGGCGGGATGAAGATGTTCGACACTGCCCACGGTTATATGAACGGCCGCAATGAAGAGATGCTTGGCAGCTTCTTTTCCACCCTGCCACGTGACTCTTTCGTCCTTGCCACCAAGGTAAAGCCGGCAGGTGTTGACAACCGTACGGGTCTGCCTTCGGCAGATACTACTGCAGCCGACTTCCTGGAAAAATTTGATCTGAGCATGAAGAGGCTGAAGCTGGATCATGTGGACATACTGTACATGCATGCTGTTGACAGCGTTGAAATGGTAAGGCATGAGGAGATAGTAAAAGCCATGCTTGACCTCAAAAGTAAGGGTAGGGTGAGGTTCATAGGTATCTCCACACACAAGAATGAGCCCCTGGTCATCAATACGATGGCTGACGACGGCATCTGGGATGTGGTGCTCACCTCCTACAACTACCGTCAGACTTACCGTGACGGGATGAACAGCGCCATTGAAAAGGCCGTTGCGGCTGGAATGGGTATTGTGGCGATGAAAACAATGGCAGGAGGGTGGCTTGACCGGGAGAGAACGCAGCCTGTCAATGCTCCGGCTGCCCTGAAATGGGTGCTGTCCAATCCCAATGTACATACAACCATACCGGGTATCACCTCCTTTGATCAGCTTACCACCGATCTGAAGGTGATGAGGGATATTGCGCTGACGTCAGAAGAGGAGGCCGTACTGGTGGCCCAGGCATCATCACAGGGGCTTTACTGCAACGCCTGCAGCAACTGTGTGCCGGGTTGCAAGAGACAACTTCCTATTCCTGAGCTGATGAGGGCATATATGTATGCTTACGGTTACGGCAATCTTGCCATGGCCTCGGAGCTTCTTGCAGAGACGGACGTGGCACATGATCCATGTGCCGGATGTGACATCTGCACGGCAGACTGTGTGCGGAGCTTCAATCTCAGGGACAAGATAGCCGATGTCACCAGGCTGGCAAATGTGCCCTATGATCTGCTGGCCTAATAAAATACGATTATGAGATACAGAAAAATTATTCTCCTGGCGGGGATAGCCATAGCCCTCTCCGCTGTCGTCAGGGCTCAGCAGCTGTTTCCTGAGATGAAGGGTTACAGGGTCGTAGATGAGTATCCGCTCTATACCCCTGATGATCTGTGGGATTACATCAACGGTGCCGCCGACGGTTACCTGGCTCTTGGCTTCACCGACCTGCAGATCAGGGAATATGTGAAGGGCAAGAATAAGATCAAGGCCGAGATATACAGGTTTGGTGATGATTCACAGGCGTTCGGCATGTACTCCATGGAGCGCTCCCCGGGCTATGCTTTCATAAAGACGGGCGTTCAGGGTTACAGTGAAGAGGGCCTGGTGCATTTCTACAAGGATCGTTATTACGTGAAACTCATGACCCATTCCGGATCGGCAAAGGTCAATGAGAAGATGAGAGAGCTTGCCTCACTTATCTCAGGCCGGATAGAAGGCAGGAGTGATTTTCCGGCTCTGCTCGGGCTCTTTCCTTCAGAGGGCAGGCTTCTGAACCAGGAGACCTATCTTCTTGAGAGTGTTCTGGGCCACGGCTTTCTGAGAGGGGCATTCAGGGTCTCCTATGAGCTTGAAGGCGACAGGTTTGACATCTATCTTTTCAGCTGTGAGGGGGAAGAGGAGGCTGCTCTTATGGCCGGAAGCCTTGCAGGCGATGCTTTTGAAGCTTCGGAGGAGTTCTTCAAGTATGCTTTTGAGGACGGATACAACGGGGTGCTCCATATGGCCAGGAGGGGGAACAAAATGGTAATCGTCAGCGGACTGGGATTCGAAAAAACCCCTGTGGCAGAGCGTTACATCGCTTCAATGCTGGGAGACTAAGCTCAGTCGGCAGTTTGAGCCGCCGACGGAGGAGGAGGATCAATCCCGACCACGAAGTGCGTCGGGACGGCAGTCAGCAGTTTGAGCCGCCGACGGAGGAGGAGGATCAATCCCGACCACGAAGTGCGTCGGGACGGCAGTCCGCTCAGTGAGCGGGAGGTACAAAAAGAGGGTGTCTCTTGCGGGACACCCTCTTCTTTATTCACTTAATCAGCTAATAGTTATTTCAGCTGGAAGTTGATCGGCACACTGTACCATACGTTTACGGGTTTTCCTCCCTGCTTGCCAGGTTTCCACAACGGCAGCATCTTGATGACCCGTATGGCCTCGTTATCGAGTGAGGGGTCAACACCCCTGACGATTGAGACCTGGTCAACAGTGCCCTTGTAGGTAACACAGAAGCGGAGTATAACCTTTCCCTGGATGTTGTTTTCCTTTGCCAGTTCCGGGTATTTGATGTTGTCATAGATGAACTTGAAAAGCTCCACATCTCCTCCCGGGAATGAGGGCATCTCCTCCACTACAACGAACACCTCCTGGGGTGCTTCTTCCTGTATCTCCTCCTGCACCTGTTCTATAACCTCAACAACTTCAGCGTCAACGACAGTCTCAACCACATCATCGGCGGTCATGAACTGCGTTGCCTCCTCAGGTTTGATGGTATCGACAACCACAGGTGCCACGTATTTTACTACCGTCTGTTGTTCTTCGGGCGGCGGCGGCGGCGGTGGCGGCGGTGGAGCGGCCTCTTCCTGCTGCAGGTCGTTGGCCATCTCTGCTATCACCTCATTGGCATCCCTCTGTTTTACCTGGGCTATATTCTTGGCCCTGATATAAGGCACAATGGCTGCCGTGAGCACCACGATTATTCCGATGAGAATAGAGAGGCTCATAGTCCTGGAATATCTCCTGCGGATATCATAGGCCCCGTATTCCTTGTTACGGTTTTCGAAGACAATGTCATCGAGACTTGGATATTGTTTCTTTTCCTTTGCCATATCAGTGTCTTCTATTGTGCTGACCCTGAAGCGGTCTCCGGCTCCTGGCCAACTGCATTGACCACCAGACCCTCTTCTATCCAGTCTATTTCAGTAAATGTGTAGCGCGCAATACCCACAATTGACATCTCGTCTATAATATCAACGAAATTCTTGTATTTAGCTGTCTTGTAGGCTTTTATGAGTACAATCGGACCAGTGTCATCATCCTTTTTGAGCTGACTGATGGCACTTCGCATAGAATCCTGCTTGATATCGATCTTACCTGAGATAACATCCTTTTCAAACTGGTCTATCTTGCGGAATAGTGCCCTGTTCCTGTCGAGCAGCACCTGACGGATGCCGTCAGCGCTGAAGTCGGTCTCCTGCAGTACGGTTACATCCGGGTCGGCTTTGCCGGGGTACCAGAATACCTTGTCGTCAGGACCGAGGATAATGTTTAGTGTCCGGCTCTCAGCGATCTTCGGAGGTTCTACCTTTTCATTCTTCCTTACTTTTTCAGGAAGAACGATCTCCATTACCTTCGGTTTACTGAACGCTGCTGTGAGCATGAAGAACGTAATGAGCAGACTCATGAGGTCCACCATCGGTGTCATGTCAACGCGGGCATCACCTTTTTTTGGTTTCTTCTTCCCGCCTCTGCTTTTCTCCTCTACTTGAATATCTGCCATTTTACTCTTCTCCTATTTGTTCTTCCGTTACTTCAACTGCCCTTAGACTGGTGATCAGGTTAAACCTGTTCACGTTTTTGTCCTGCAGAATGTCAAGCACTTCCCTGACGATCGGGAACGGAACGTCAGCATCACCCTTGATCATTGTCTGTACAGCAGGGTTTACCTGGCGTGCAAACAGTATCCACAGGGCAAGCTGGTTGTCCGTTGAGTCAATAGGGACACCTGTCTCCATTGCTATCTTCTCATCAGTGTCTTTGAGGGCAAGGTAAGCTTTCATATCCTGGATCGGGACCCCGACGGAGGTGCCTGTCTTCTCAAAAAGGCGAAGTTCATCTTCGGTAAACTCAATATTGTAGCGCTTGCCCATTTCAGCAAGGACCTTGGGACGGAATTTAAGAATGGTATCCGGACCGTTGTCAACATTGAAAAATACCCGGCTGTCTTTCGCAATGAGAACAGTCATTACGTTGGCATCCATCATCGGTTTCTCCGACACAGAAAAAGGTGTATCAACAGGAGCCGTTTCCTGGGGCCTGAATGTAGCTGTCAGAATGAAGAAGGTAAGCAGCAGCACAAACAGGTCCACCATCGGCGTCATGTCGATTCGTGGCGATTTTGTTCCTAATTTAATCTTTGGCATCTTTTAATTCCTTTCTTTTTTTGACCAAAAGAATAAATTCGGTGAACTACTTCTTCAGTGATGCGGCAAAGGTCTGAGTCAGACTGAAGCCTGCCTCATCGATTTTGGAGACGTAACCGTCAATCCTGGATGAGAACATGTTAAAGAAAATAATAGCCAGGGTTGAACCTGTGATACCGAATGCTGTATTTACAAGGGCTTCAGAGATACCGGTTGAAAGGGCGAGGGCATCAGGCGCACCTGACTGAGCCAGGGCGGCGAATGCACGGATCATCCCGATAACTGTACCGATAAGACCGATAAGCACTGAGATCGATGCAATAGTTGAAAGCATGACCATGTTCCTTGAGAGGGTCGGAAGCTCGAGAGCCGTAGCCTCTTCAAGAGCCTGTTTCATTGAGGTGATCTTCTGGTCTTTCTCCAGCTCAGCGTCATTTTCGAGGACACGGAAACGTGAAAGGCCTGCCCTGAGAACGTTGGCAAGAGAACCCTTCTGCTTGTCGCAGGCTACAATGGCGTCCTCAATCCTGTCTTCTGCAAGCATCTCCTTGATGTTGGCGACAAATGCATTGAGGCTGCCTCTGCCCTTGATCCTGGTGAGACTGATCCACCTTTCGACCGTGTAGATAAGAAGCGTGATCACAATAGTAATAAGGACAGGAACGATAACGCCTCCCTTGTACATGAGGCCGAGTAGGTTGCCCTGCAGTGGATGGCCCTTGGGGTTACCCCCCTCAAAGTTGACCGGATTACCCAGGACTTTGGTGAAAATAAGATAAGCAGCAATAAATGCCAGAATAATTGCAAGAGGTGCAAAAAGCGATTGCCATACACCGCTGGACGACTTGGATTTTTTACTCATTTTAGTATTCTTTAGTTGGTTAAGTAAACAGTTGGCAAAAATAATTATTCTCTTAATCTTTTACAATAGTCACAGTTAATTAGTTGCAATTTCCGAGACCGCAAAGATATCATTTTCTACTTTTCCAGGGTAGCATTGTAGATTCTTCTCTTGGTGACGGGAACTTCCTGGGTTTTATATCCCTTGGCACTGATTACAAGTATCTCCGAAGCCTCGGGCATGACGAACTTGTATTCACCCCTGGCATTGGTCCATGCCTCTGCTGCCGTGTCCTTGACCCTGACTGAGGCACCGGGGATAGGTTCGCCCGCAGAATCGGCAATAACACCGGTAATCTCATTGGGGTGAGCCTTGGGTATGGCACTCCTCTGCAACTGGGCGATATACTGATTGGCTGACCTTGCAGCCTCATTGCCGGGCTCGATGGCCAGTATCCTGTTGTTCTCCTCGGTGGCCTTGCCATACTCACCCATTGACATATACATGGTGCTGAGAGAGCTGAGAGCCTTTATTTTGTAGTCAGGTGACAGATTCTCCATCCTGTTGTAGTAAGCCTTTGCCTCATCGAACCTTTTATTCATCAGGGCTTCATACCCGAGGTACCTGAGGGCATCGTAGATCTCCCTTGCATTTTTGACCGAGTCAACAGCAGCCTTATTAAGCAGGGCTTCAAATCTCGGTTTTGCAAGACCCAGCTCTGAATCGGGATCCTTTGCCGAGGCTGTGTTGGCAAGCCAGAGGTAACCCTGCAGGTTGTCAGGGTACTTGGTGATCATCCTGTTGAATATTTCGTCAGCCTTGTTGAAGGCTTTTGCCTGGTAGAATGCACGGCCGACCTGGATATAATCATTTTCACTGTCACGGCCCTTCTCCAGCAGTCGTGACCAGGTGGTTGCAGCGTCAGCATACCTCCGGGCAGCGTACTGTACGGTTCCTTTCTCGTAGATCATGCTGAGGTCCTCTTCTTCAGTGAAGTAGATAGCCTTCTCGTAAGCGTTAAGTGCGCTGTTGAGTTCCTTTTCCGCCTTTGCAATGGCAGCCTTGTGCTCTTCAACTTTGGCAGCCAGTGCATCCATATCTGCTTTGGCCTTCTCCTTGGCTGCACCCTTGAGGGTTGCATACCTGCCCTGCAGCTTGCTAAGCTCTTCGGCCTCGTTGTCTGCCTCTATGACCAGCTTATTGTAATCCTGGTTTTTCCTGGCAATGATCCTGGCATAATAGATGTAGTCTTTCTTGATCAACCTCTCTTCCTCAAGATTGGCAAAGAGCCTGTCCATATACTGAAGAGCAAGTTCATAATTGCCCTCTTCGTAAGCAGAATAACCTGCAATACGGTTCATATAGGTTCTTGAGTTGTCAATGGCGAATATCTCTTCAACATTCTTTATTACCTCCTCATACTCCCTGGCATAGAACAGAGCGTTGACATACCTGATCTTTGCAGGGATATTGCCCTGTGTCAGGTCGAGGTATTTCTCGAAGAACTGCTTGGATTCGTTGAAGCGCCCGGCCATTGAGTAGAGCTGTCCCAGCTCCCTGTAGGCAGGAGCATAGTTTTCATCAAGGGCGATGGCCTGCTCATAATAGGGTATGGCTGCCATAAGATTGCGGCCCTTAACATAGATGCTGCCTATCTTCATGTTTGCCGTTGGTGACTGCAGATCCCAGTCCTGCGCCAGGTTGTAATTCTTGATTGCCTTTGATCCGTCATTTACCAGGATGTATATGTCACCGGTAATGATGTAGACCTCGCTGTTACGCGGATCGATGGTCAGGGCCTCCCTGATGAAGGGCAGGGCCTTGCTGGTATCAACCTGTTCAAAGCGGATATATGATTCAGCTATCTTGCTGAGGGTGTAGGCATACTCTTTGGGGTTGGCAATCTTCTTGATCTTCTTGTAGGGAGGAAGAAGGCTCTTGGCCTTGAGTCTCAACTCCTCCGCCTTTTCAGTGTCACCCTGGTAGAAAGCTACCTTTGCCAGCCCTATATAGTTGAGCGGATCGGCTGCATTGGCTTCCACACCTTTATTGAAGATGTCTGCTGCCTCCTTTGTGGCTACCGTAATCGAATTGGAGATAGTGTCGGAAAAAAAGTCCAGCAGCGTGTTCTCGCCATAATGGAAATAGACCTTGCTGTTTGACGGCTCACTCTTAATCAACTGCTGAAAAACCTCTTCCGCCTTATCGTACAGTTCGTTCTTCGTGAATGTCCTGGCCTCTTGGAGCGACTGTGCCTTCACTCCGCTGCCAAAAACAATGCAGAAAAACGGTACAGTCAGTAATGCCAGTTTTAAAATTCTCTTATTCATCTCTTTTATGTTTGGTTACTCATTCTTTACCTGTATTATTCTGATCGGCATCGTTGCAGGCACAAGACCCGATTTTAAGATTATTCTTTGTCCCTTTTCTCCTGCTACAAAGCTTACAAATCCCGAGCCAAGTCCTGAAAACGACTCCCTGGTATTCATAACCACCTCTCTGACAAATGGATATGATTTGTCGTAAATTGATCCCTGGACCGGCATATAGAAGGTGTTCGGGTCAAGATAGGGCTGTGAAACTGCTGCCACCTTGATCCTGCTCTGAAGGTCCATGCTGCCGGGATCTTCAGCGTCGCTGATCCAGTTCACACTGACAATACCCAGTGCTCCGGGGCTGCTGGCGACATAGTCAATGACTTCAGGATTGCTTTTGACGGCGTAGAAATTAGGTGCCAACTTTTCAGGGAGGTCAAATTTCTCCCTGAAATACCTGATGTTTCCGGAGTGTATGTTGTCAAATACAATATTTATCTGACCCAGCCGGGATTTCGGGTTTATCTGGTTCCAGTCGGTGATCTTTCCGTTGAAAATATCCCTGACGTTGTCATAGGTCAGCAGCGAGTCGGCATTTTTCCTGTTCATCACCAGTGCCAATGCATCATATGCCACCACCGTTGTCCGTACCACGGTCTGAATATCGAGCAGCAGTTCCCGCTGCTCGTCACTTGGTGTCCAGGAAGAGACTATGGTTCTTACCGAGTCATTAAGGAAGTCGGCCACAAGTTCATTTTCAGCCTTGTATACCGGCCTTATCTGTGCATAGGGGTAGAGAGCGGTGAAGGTGTCAACCTCCGCATCCACAATCAGCCGGAATGATTCGTCAGCTCCAATTACAATATTTCCCGATGTGGGTGTTTCCTTCAGTGCGGAAGTACCCCTTGGTTTGCAGGATGCAATCGTAAGCGCAATCATTGCGGGCACTATTAGCCATACTAATGAATGCCTCCCTGGACGAGCCCTGTTCATTCTTTTCTCCGTGAACAACTTATTATAGCCCACAATATTAATAATTATCTCTTTATAAACTTTAATATAAGACTTTCAAATTTCCTGCCACAATGCTTTTTTCCGGATCAGGGGGAGAATGACCCTATCCCTTTATGACCGTCACTGACTGGTATGTCCCCTGGATCTCAGACTTTTTTTAATCCCTGTCATCGCCGAAGAAAGCCTCCCTTATCTTCTCCCAGGCAACGAAGATCCGGTATATGCCGTATATTATCAAAGGAATTCCGAAGACTATCCGCAGGGCCTTATCCATGTAACTGTCGAGCATGGGAGAGAATATTATGAATGCTCCGAGGCCCAGGTAAAAGAATACCATGACGGTTCCGAATACGGCAAAAACTCTGTCATAAAGATTTTTGTTGCTCATCAGGCTGCTTATTGTTGCGGCAAATATATTGATAATTCTTTTTTTTGCTCTGAATGGTTCAAATTTGATCAAAAAAAGAGGGGAGTTCCTGCGAAGCTCCCCTCCCTGTTTCGGGTTAATATCTATTTTGTCGCCCTTTCAAGTCTCTTCATTATTGAGAATATAAAGGCGGCCGAGAGGAGACAGCAGACAATGAAGACTGTCCAGAGCTGCCACAGCTCGACGCTGTCCCACAGCTTGGATCCGACGAACAGCAGCTTGTTACCCACTGCCGTTGCCAGGAGCCATCCTGCCTGCATCATACCCTGGAAGCGTGACGGAGCCACCTTTGAGACGAATGAGAGGCCCATGGGGCTGAGGAACAGCTCTGCCACGGTCAGGATAAGATAACTGCTTATCAGCCAGTAGGGGCTGACTCTCAGTGCTTCTGCCACAGGTGAGCCTTCAAGTGAAGAGGGTGATGGAAGATTAAGGGATGAAACCAGCACCAGGATGAATCCGACTGAAGCAATGATCATCCCGATACCGATCTTCTTCGGTGTGGAAGGTTCGATGTTTTTCTTGTTGAGCCATGCAAATACTCCCATGACCGGGAAGGTGAGGGCTACAATGAAGAGCGGGTTGAACGACTGGAACACTTCCGGTTCAATGGAGTTCATTGCATCGGCCCTTTTCATGAAGCTGTAGGCCAGGACTATTGCCACAGCAAACAGGGCCCCGCCGATAAGTCTGGCGACCGGCTGCATATTTTTTCTTACCAGCATCACCAGGCCTGCGATGGAACCTATGACTGCCAGCATCGAAGGCAGAGTAAAGAAGAGGTTGGTGAAGGGACCTACCTGCTTCACAGTGTAGTCCCTGGCGAACAGTGTAAGTGTCAGCCCGTTCTGATGGAATGACATCCAGAAGAAGATTACCACCACAAATACCAGTATGAGTGATGAGACGCGTGCGTATTCATCTTTCTTGGCTGTTGTAAGCATCCATGTTGTGAAGCCTGCAAAGAGCCCGAATGCCAGTCCTGATGCCCATCCGACGATGAAGCTCAGTCCCGTGGCAAAGATGGCCATGGCTATCAGTGCGTAGATGAGAGGCCTGATTTCCAGTTCAATGGTGTTGGCTGATTCTGCGCTTTCCTTGACCGGTTTTTCCTTATTGGGAAGCAGTCTGTTGAAGAAAACGTAGACGAGCAGTGAAACGACCATGGCTCCTGCGGCGATGGCAAAGGCATAGTTGTAACCTCTTGAAAAGACGTTCAGATAGCTCTCTGCAAAAGCTCCCAGGTCGGTCACGGGGCCGGCGAGGTTCACCTTGTCGGCCAGCATCTGAAACTCATCAAGTTTCGGACCGGTTGCCAGGATGCCGTCGTTGTACTGGTGACAGAGTGCCGGAAGGCTGCCGTCATGTGCAAATCCGTTGGAATTGAGCCACCAGTTCCTTATGCCGTTGGCGGCAAATGGGGCGAAGAAGGCACCAACGTTGATACCCATATAAAAAATCATGAATGCAGTATCCCTCATTTTTGAATACTGCGGATTGTCATACATCTGGCCAACTACAGCCTGCAGGTTTCCCTTGAAGAGTCCGTTACCGAAGGCGATGGTGAAGAGGGCAATCACGGTAAAGGGCAGTGACATGCCTGGTATGGCCATCATTAAGTAACCGGCGAACATGATGATGATACCGAACAGTATCACCGTTTTGTATTTCCTGGTGGAGTCAGCGAGTATTCCCCCTACGAGGGCAAGAGCATAAATGGCGAAGTAAAACCAGCTGTAAATATCTCCGGCTTTTTCGGCTGCGAGGCCGTACTTGGCCTGCAGGAAGAGCACCAGTATTGCCATCATGGTATAGAAACCGAAACGTTCCCCCATATTGGCAAAAAATGCTACCAGCAGTCCTTTTGGATGGTTCTTGAGCATAGTTTTCTGTATTGGTTGTTTTTTGATTCAGATGCCGACAAATATATTAATCTTTTTAATTTGCAGCTATTGCATTGTAAATTAGGAGCGATATTTTTGCTTTGCCTATATTTGCACTTTGTTCAGAAAAGGATACAGCAGGGAGCTATGAAGATTTTTACTGCCAATGAGATAAGGGAGATAGATGCCGCCACTGTCAGGCTTGAGCCTGTCACGCCGGCAGGGTTGATGGAACGTGCGGCCAAGACGTTTTATCAAAGGCTTAAGGAGAGTGTGCCGCCTGAAAAAAAGATCAACGTTTTTGCCGGACCGGGAAATAACGGTGGCGACGGATTGGTTGTGGCACGTCTTCTGCATGAGGAGGGGTATCACGTGAGGGTCTTTACTGTTGAGACGGGGGCCTCGCACAGCAGTGAGTTTGACATGAATGCTGACCGTCTTGTGAGAGCCGGTATATCACCGCTGACAATTGCAGAACCGGATCTCTTTCCGGCCATAGGACGTGAAGAGGTGATCATCGATGCCATCTTCGGCACGGGCCTCCAACGGCCCCCCGCCGGAGTGGCTGCTGAAGTGATACGGAGGATCAACAGAACAGGTGCCTTTATAATCTCAGTGGATGTGCCTTCGGGGCTCTACTGCGAAGATAACTCTGACATAAAGAGCGAAATGGTAATAAGGGCCTCCC
>CALMRD010000188.1 GCA_937871625.1 uncultured Bacteroidales bacterium
AGTTGCCAATAAGTACTTCCTCTTCATCCTCACAAGAATTGAAGAAAGGCACTGCCAGAATCAAGATCAGAACTTTGATCCAAATCTTAACCTCTTTGTATGTCATGTTTCACATTTATTTGTTAATAATTCACACAAAACTATCTGAAGCACGCTTCATTAAAAAGCTTAGTAGATATAAACTTTAAAATTGTAGACGAGACCTGAATTATAGGCGATAAAAGTAGCATAAAAATTGTAAAACCTTATCTTATGCGGGGTTTATTTTAATTATTTTGAATTATCTACGAAAAAGACCAATAAGTCTACTCTTTTATGGTGTTTGTATATTATGCTTTGTTCCCATCCCGTTTTAGTATTCATTTGCATAAACTGAAAGATGGATGAAGGGCATTGGAGTGGGTAAGTATGGCAATCAAATCATCCCCTTAAAAGGAATTTCCCTCTTGTTTCTGATCTCTTTTATTGTAGGTGCATGGCTGCTGAGTTCCTGTACCAAAACAAATGAATTTACGATCGGGGAAAACTTTGTTCAGGGTGATGCAAGGCTTCAGATAGTTGATACGTTCAGGATTAATATGTCGACAATCCTGCTCGACTCGCTAACCACTTCCTCAACGGAAGTGGCTCTGGTGGGCAGCTATTCTGATGAAATTTTCGGGTCGGTCAGCTGCGAATCCTATTTCAGCCTCAAATACCAATTCTTCGATGATCTTGATGAAAAAGCAATATTCGATTCAGCTTCATTTGTACTTCGATATTCAGGATATTATTACGGTGACACAACATCGCTGATGACTATGGAGGTGCATCAGCTCCTGGAAGAAATTGAGACTTTTGACAATGGTTACCTCTATAATAATTCTTCCTTCAGCTATGATCCGGAAATAATTGGTACGGTGACATTCTATCCAGGACCCAATACTGGTGATTCAACGATCAGCATTCCGGCAACCAGCCTGGGTGAATTATTATTCACCATGATTGAAAACAAAGATGAAGCAGTATCCTCCGAGGAATGGTTCACGGATTATTTCAAAGGATTTGTCTTAACACCGGGTCCGGGCAATAATAGTGCCATTATGGGCTATATTGCTGATGCAGAAAATTTGTTTTTTAAGATATATTATCATATCGACAGTGAATACCCGTCAAATGAATCGAAAGAGATTTCGATCGCTATTAATGAATCGGGCCATCCGTTTAACAATATCAGTTATGATTTTTCCGGTTCTCCCTTCGAAAATATAAGTCAGGGGAAGAATAGTATATCATCATCTCTGAGCGGAAATCATAGTTTTATGCAGGGCGGGACCGGACTGTTGACGAAAATTCAGTTTCCCAGCCTGCACGAAGTATTATATGGGGAACGATGGAAGATCCTTAAGGCTGAACTGATTATTGAACCTGTTAAAAATAGTTACGATAATTTTCCCCTGCCTGACAAGCTGTACATTTATGATACCGATAAGGAGAACAGGGTCAATTCTGTATTAAAGGACAGTGACGGGAATGCACTGATTGCCAGCTTTGAATTTGATGAGATTTTCGGTGAAAACACAAGGTACACTTTTGATATTACCAACTTTATACTTAGCGAACTTTCTGATTCTTTTTTTGATTATGAGCATGGGCTGTTAATTGGTCTGGAGCAGGAGAAATTCCGGGAAACACTTGACAGACTGATTATTGAGGGCAAGACTCCTCCAGTCTTACTGAGGCTCTATTATTTAACCTATTAAATTAGCATGTTCAGGCCGATAAAGACATATTTTCTGATATTGATCCTGTTAATATCCCTGGCTGGCTCTGGCATATCACAGACTACCTCGTCACCCTATTCGATATTCGGGCTTGGATCGCTTGAAAGCAACAGCGCAGGACCTTATGAAGCAATGGGAGGAACGGGGATTGCCTATCTGTCGGGCAGATCGATCAACTTTATGAATCCTGCCAGCTACAGCGGCCTTGACAGTCTGCTGTCGGTGTTTGAAACGGGAGTTTTCGGCAAGTACACTATGTTTTCAACCAGCCGTGAAACTCAATCACTGGTAAATTCAAATCTCAAGTATGTGATGATGGGGTTCAGGCTTACTCCATGGCTGGCAACAAGTTTCGGTTTTCACCCTTATAGTTCGATCGGTTACAATATCAGCGTACAGGCACCGCTGGAGGGTTCTATCCTCGAGTATCTGAAAACATACACCGGCGAAGGTGGCGTGAATCAGGTCTATCTGGGAGGATCGGTCAGATTGATAAAGAATCTTTCGGTGGGATTCAATGCTGCTTATCTGTTTGGCAATATTACACACTCCGAATCCTCCTCTGCTTATCCGTATTACCTCGAGGATGTAACATATGTTTCTAATTTTGACTTTAATTACGGATTGAACTACCAGCTTACAATTCAAAAGTTGAATTTCAATCTTGGGCTTATCTACGGCAGATCGAAGAACCTGAAAACAAAGAATGTAACAACGATACAGACCGAGAATGAAACTGAAATCCTGAAAAGCAGAAATTATAAATACAGCATACCGGGAAATTTCGGAGCCGGTCTTGCCATACGAAAGGATTTCTTTACTGCCGGATTTGACTATGAGCGGAGCAGTTGGAAAGATGTTAAGTTTACAAATAATGACT
>CALMRD010000189.1 GCA_937871625.1 uncultured Bacteroidales bacterium
CTGTTGCCCTTATCCCGACGCCGGAGAGGGTGGTAACAACTGACACTTCGTACCTGGTGGTACACGAGGTGACACGTGAGCTGGTGACTATAACCGAAGATTATTATGCCGTTCAGTTCGGGGCCTTCCGCAACAAGCTCTATGCCGAGATCATGAAACAGAAGGTGGAGGGCGCCCTTGACAAGACTGTTGAGCTCTTCGAGGAGGACGGCTTCTGGAAGGTACGCATAACAGGCTTTGACGACCGTGAGGATCTTGAAAAGTATATTCCGATAATACACGGACAGGGTATTACTGAAATATGGGTTATCACCAACAAGGCGGTGAAGGGAGAATGGATAACCACCGGCAGGGAGGATTCTCTTGCCGTGGTGAGAGAGACTGTCACTGAGAGACCTGTCATTCCGATGGTCATCTCCGGCAACACCCTGCAGCTAGGCGCCTTTAAGTCGGCCGAAGAGACGGAAGCGATAAGCAACAGGCTTCTTGCTGCGGCAGAGAAGCTGGTAACGGTAAGGCAGGATGAGGGCCTCTGGAAGGTGCAGGTTACCGGCTTTGCTGATACCTCCGAGATACGTGAATTCATACCGCTGCTCCAGGATCGCGGCTTCACTGACATACTGGTGCTGCACCAGAGGGAAGAGGGCCTGGTACCTATGGCACCCGAAGTTATTCCTGAGGCTGCCGGGGCGGCGGCAGAACCCGGCATGGATCAGATACCGGTGCCGCAGGTGGTGCCCGAGCCGGCTGAGGCTGCCCCCGGGCCTCCCGATTTTAAGGAAGAGATTGTGCCACCGCCGCCGCCGGTACCACTGCCGCGATTCCTGTTGCATGCGGGTAACTATCGCAAACTGTCTGACGCCGAGAGAGCGAAGAAAAAGATAGAGCGGAGGCTTAACCTGCCTGTGGAGATAATTGAGGACTGGGACAGCTACAGGGTGGTGGTGACAGGCTTCTTCACCAGGGAGGAGACCTATCCTTACTACCCGGAGCTTGCAGGTCTTGGATTCTCCGATATCTTTGTCTATGAAAAATCCTTGATCGACAGATAACAAACAGCAGGATAGATGAAATATGTAGGTGCCCATGTAAGTGCAGCGGGAGGGGTTGAGAATGCCCCGGTGAATGCCTATGAGATAGGAGCGAAGGCATTTGCCTTCTTTACCAAGAATCAGCGCCAGTGGGTTGCCCCGCCGCTGACACAGAAGAGCATCGAAGCCTTCCGGAACAACTGTGAGAAGTATGATTTCAGGCCTCACCAGATACTGCCGCATGACAGCTACCTGATCAATCTCGGCAATCCCGACCCGGATGGCCTGGGCCGTTCACGGTACGCCTTCAACGATGAGATGAAGAGATGTGAACAGCTGGGTCTTGACAGGCTCAACTTCCATCCAGGAAGCCATCTCGGAAGGATGACGGAAGAGGAGTGCCTCAGCCTGATAGCCGAGTCGGTCAACATAGCCCTCTCAAAAAGCAACGGGGTAATTGCTGTCATAGAGAACACTGCAGGACAGGGCACCAACCTGGGGTACCGGTTTGAACATCTCCGGCATATCATTGACAGGGTGGAAGACAAGAGCAGGGTGGGGGTCTGCATTGACACCTGCCATTCATTCACGTCAGGCTATGATATCTCTGATGCTGAGGGTTTCAAAAAGGTGTTTGATGAGTTTGACCGCATCGTGGGGTTTAAATACCTGCGCGGCATGCACCTCAATGATTCAAAGAAGGCGTTAGGCACACGCGTCGACCGTCACGACAGCCTCCACAAGGGAGAGCTGGGCGATGAGATCTTCTCCCTGATAATGAATGATACGCGTTTCGACGGTATACCGCTCATCCTGGAGACCCCGGACGAGTCGCTGTGGGCAGAGGAGATCAGGTATCTCTACTCTCTTCAGAAATAAAGGGCATCAGTCCATTTCTTCTTTTTATCAGGGGCTCTTGAGATCACGATGCCGGCCGGAAAGGACAATCCGGTTATTTCCTTACATCACCACCGTATGAGGCTTTCTATTGATTTGGCATGTTTTGTTTACCTTTGGCGTCAGGTCGGGTTTCAGTATTAAGACAGGATAAAAATTTCATACTGAGGCCAGCAGTTACTGAACAGTTGTTATGACGAACTACATAATATTAGTACTCTGCATCATAGTGATACTCTCGTATCTGTTTGACATTACGAGCAAGTATTCCAAGATTCCGGGAGTGATCATGTTGATCGGGCTGGGTATCCTGTTGCATGTGATCACGGAATCAACAGGGTTTGTCGTCCCGAACATGCAGCCGTTTCTTCCGGTAATAGGTACACTGGGGCTTATCCTGATCGTCATGGATGCCAGCCTCGACCTCAAGCTTGAAAAAAAGAAGGCCGGACTGCTGCAGAAATCGGTTCTCTCCGCCCTGACGCTTCTTATTCTTGTCACTGCTGCTTCGGCTTTTATACTGGTTCAGCTTTTTGATTATCCGGGCACGGCGGCAGTCCTGAATTCGATACCGATGGGTATCATCAGCAGCGCCGTGGCCATACCCTCGGCCGGGAGCCTGAAGGCCCGGGAGAAGGAGTTCATTATCTATGAGAGTTCCTTCTCCGACATATTCGGGATCATGGCTTTTGACTTCATCCTCTTTAACCAGGGAGACCTGTCGGGGGGGATACCTCATTACCTTCTGCTGGCTTTGATCACGGTGGTAGTCGCCATCGCAGTCTCCTCAGGCCTGGCCATGCTGCTGCACAAGATCAAGTACCATATCAACTACATCATCATCATGACGGTTATGGTGCTGGTATACTCACTGGCGAAGATGTACCATCTGCCAGCGCTGCTGCTGGTGCTGGTCTTCGGGCTGTCACTATCCAACAGTGAGCTCGGGGAACACACTCCCATCAACAGGTATGTCGATTTTGACAAGTTCAGGAAAGATATTGACTCGTTTAAAAAGTTGCTCGGAGAGTTTACATTCCTGGTCAGGTCTTTTTTCTTCATTATTTTCGGATACTATACATCTCTGGAGGGGATCTTCTACCCGATGAATCTACTGATCGCTTTCTCTGTTACCGTAGGTATACTGCTGATAAGATGGCTTTTCTTCTGGTTTGTGCTGAGGGAGAAGAGTCCCTCACTGGTTCTCTTCGCTCCGCGCGGGCTCATAACCATCCTTCTGTTTATCAGCATTCCTTCGGCTTATCTCATCCCGGAGATCAACACCGAGGTGATCACCCTGGTAATACTGATGACGATGCTGACGATGATGCTGGGCAATATCATCTCCCCGAAAACAAAGGAAGTGGTTGATCTGCCGGAGACGGAGCTGCCGGAGGTTATAATTTCCGAGGCCGAGGAGCAATATCAGAATGACGGTGAGCTTTCTGCCAATCAGGCAAAAACCGAATTATAACTCCTGCGGCTTTTCGTGCTTGATGAATGTTTTGCTTTCAAGTTCACTGAAGGCCAGGTTCAGTTCCTCCTGTGTGTTCATGACTATAGGCCCACCCCAGGCGACAGGTTCCTTCAGCGGCCTGGCCGCTATAAGGAAAAACCTGGCTCCGTCAGGTCCTGCCTTGACCTTTACTTCATCAAAGTCAGCATTGTCTGAGGAGGAGGCTGTCATCAGCATCGCACAGGCCTTCTCTTCAAAGTTTTCCAACGTCTCATCAGCGGCCAGTGTTCCGTCTATCAGATAAAGGAAAAGAGTCTGGTCATTGGAGGTCTCCGCGTAGTTCCAGATGCTGTCAGGATCCAGGTCGACATCGAGGTACTGAACCTTGACATATTCGCCTTTGACGGCACCCGGGTTGTTTTTATAATTGCCTGACAGCACTCTTATCGTCGCGTTCTCCTCACTGACCACGGCAACATCCTGCTGCCTTATATCACGGTATGCAGGCTGAGTCATCTTATCCTTCTTCGGGAGGTTGACCCATAGCTGACAGCCCAGCATCCTCTCTGAGGCCCGGGGCATCTCCTGGTGGATGATGCCTGATCCGGCGGTCATCCACTGGCATTGAAGGTCCCCTATTACGCCTTTGTTACCAAGGCTGTCACCATGTTCAATGTCGCCCTTGAGCAGGTAAGTGACTGTTTCAATGCCCCGATGCGGGTGCCATGGAAACCCTTTGATGTAGTCCTCCGGATTTGAAGAATCAAATCCATCCAGCATCAGAAACGGATCAAAATCCCTGATTGTTCTGTACCCCAGAACCCTGCGCAAACGAACACCTGCACCGTCAACAGCATGCTGACCCCTGACAACCTGTGTTAATTTCCTTGATGACATATCTCTTCGGGTATTGATGATGAGGCAATTTTACTTATAAATCATGGAACGGCAATGCCAACCCTGTTGTTCCTTTACCAATCCAGCAGACACCTCCGCGTCCGTCCGCAC
>CALMRD010000190.1 GCA_937871625.1 uncultured Bacteroidales bacterium
TGTTCAATGAAATTCAAAGCCTGCCGGTGGATCAGATCAGCACTGTAAGACCCTGTTTTGCCGCTGTCATTTTCGTGGAGCAGTATCTTTTCATGATTATGCCAGAGGTGAAACGGATAGTAATTATGGGCAAGCCGCTGACAATTATAGCCATAAAACTCATCAAACCCCTGTGCATTCGGATCTCCTTCGGTATCGATGAATCCCAGCCCCCATTTGCCAAAGGCACCGGTGGCATAACCTGCCGACTTCAGCATCTCGGCGACTGTATATGATTCAGCCGGCAAAGGCCATTGTCCCTCTGGCTGCCATTCCTTGTTCCCGCGTATCGGTGTATTACCGGTATGCATCCCTGTCATAAGGCTCGATCGCGAAGGGGCACTTACTGTACATCCGGCATAATGCTGCCTGAAAAGCATGCCCTGCTGAGCAAGACGATCAATATTGGGCGTTGTAAACTTCTGCTGACCGTAACAGCTAAGATCTCCGTATCCCAGATCGTCAGCGAGAATGTAGACTATGTTTGGCAATTGTTTTTCCTTATTAGTCTGGACACAGGATACGAGGGCAAAAGAAGCACAAATGGCTGCAGGGAAGCGGTATTTCATTATATGATTGGTTTATGGTTGCTGGTTACTCGTTGCTTGTTGCTTGTTGCTTGGTCTTGGGATTCGTTCTTCTGTCTTCTGTCAGTTATTTTGCCTTCAGCCTTTAGCCTTATGCCTTCTTATTGAAGCTTTCTGATCTTCACTTTAAACGCTTCCTGTGGATTTTTCACGATAATCTGATCAATTTCATCATCTGTCAATCCATTGGCTTTAAGAGCAGGAATAAAGAATTCGAAAATATCGGTAAATCCGTTAAAAGTGCCTCCGCCGGGTTTGGCCGGATCGTACCAGCCGGAATCGTGGGAGATCAGCACCCTTGAAAGCAGGCCCTTTTTTTTCATTTGTACAATCCTGTCGGCATACCATTCAATGCTGTTTGGGGCTCCAGGCTCGATCGCAGGTCTGTTGCGGATATTATCAAGCGAGACCCAGGCTCCATCTCCAGCTGCCCTGATATTTCCTTCCGGGCTTCCGCCCTGTGCGTGGACCCAAATAAAAGCCGAGGGATCCACCCCTTTACTCTTCAGAATCTCAAGCTGGGCAAAAGCCGGATTATTAGGGACTGTGTGGGATGCAATGACAAGGCCGGTTTTCAGATGAGTTAAAGCTGCGGCAGTCACTATTTTGGTGTGTTCGGCAGATAGGGAGTCTGCCGGATCGACAGCTATTTTTATAAAACCGGGTCTGATGTCGGTATCTTCGATCCCATTTTCAAACTCACTTATCCATAGTCCTGCAAGTTGCTCTACGTCAGTACTATAAAAACTCTCCGGTATATATTTGTTCTCACGTGCTCCATAGTAGCCGGTGTTGGTCATCAGGTTAATACCTGCTTCCCGCGAAAGTGTCTTCAGAAGTAAAGGATCACGTCCGAGCCATGCAGGGGTGCATTCGATCAGTGTCCGGACTCCCCTGTCCTTTATTGCTATAAGATGTGGCAATGCAGCTTCAATCACCGCGTCCCTGTTCCACCTGAAATAGCCTGTACTGTCAGCTCCGATGAAGTCAACAAGGATGTGCTCATGCTGCAGAGTTATCCCCATTTTCCCGGGAGGTTCAGGTCCGTTTACGGTCATAACATAATCGCGTGAGACCGGTTTGCAGGTTATAATAAATATCCCGAAAATCAAAAAGAGAATCAGCCATAGGATGATCTTCAGATCGTCAAAGTCGTCAATATCCATCAAAACAGAATTATCAGGTTTCAATGGCAATATATACAAAATTTGTAAATGCCCGATGCATCGGGCATCACCAAAACAAAATACCGTGATTATTTGTATGAATCGACATGGACGTTTTTTACGGCCCTGCCCGACGGATCGGGATTATTAAAGGATGCATCCCAGGCAAGGGCTTCAGAGGTGCTGCAGGCTATTGAGGGGACAGATGAGGCACATTCAGCGGCTGAGTCGGATGGAAAATGCTCCGAGAAAATTGTTCTGTAAAAATATTCTTCTTTCGACATGGGAGGTTTTACCGGGAAGCGGTATTTCGCATTTGCCAGTTGTTCATCTGATACGTCTCTGTCTGCAACTTCTTTAAGCGTATCGATCCAGTTATAGCCCACACCGTCAGAAAATTGTTCTTTCTGTCTCCATGCTACATCGGCAGGAAGATAATCTTCAAATGCTTTTCTTAATAACCATTTTTCGATTCTTCCGTTTGAAATCATTTTATCAGCCGGATTCAGTCGCATTGCAACATCAATAAACTCTTTGTCAAGGAAAGGAACCCTGCCTTCAACACCCCATGCCGCAAGTGATTTATTTGCCCTGAGGCAGTCATAGAGATGCAACCTGCTTATTTTTCTAAGTGTTTCGACATGAAATGATTTTGCGTCGGGAGCCTTATGAAAATAAAGATACCCGCCAAAGATTTCATCGGACCCCTCCCCTGTCAGTACCATTTTCACTCCCATTGATTTGATTACCCTGGCCAGCAGGTACATTGGAGTGGAGGCCCTTACAGTTGTAACATCGAAGGTTTCTATCTGATAAATGACATCCCTCAGTGCATCAAGTCCCTCCTCAACTGTATATTTGATCTCATGATGAACAGTTCCTATATGACCGGCCACTTTTCTGGCTGCCGTAAGATCAGGCGATCCTTCCAGCCCGATTGCGAAGGAATGAAGCTGGGGCCACCATGCTTCAAGTATGTCATCCGATTCTATTCTTTTGGGCGAGTACTTTTTTGCGATGGCGGAGATAACTGATGAATCGAGCCCTCCCGATAGAAGTACGCCGTAAGGGACATCTGACATAAGCTGCCTGTGTACCGAAGCTTCCAGTGCAGAGCGCAGATCATCAATAGATGTCCTGTTATTTTCAACGGCTTCATATTCCATCCAGTCACGGTTATACCACTTGATCATTACTCCATCCCTGCTATAGAGATAATGTCC
>CALMRD010000191.1 GCA_937871625.1 uncultured Bacteroidales bacterium
TTCTTCGATTCAATGCGCAATCCTCCCAGACCATTGAATATTTTTTACCAGGCAACTCCAATCCTGTCAGGTATCGGTGAGGAACTCGTAACCATTCCCCCGATTGCGGGAGTGGGAATAGCTTCCGGCATGAACATGAAGAAGACGGAGCTGTGGGACAATAAAAAGGTTTACAGAGATGCCATCCTTTCCCTGGTGTTCCATGGTAAGATAAAACTCCATACTGTAATAATGCACGGCTGCAAACCTGCCTCTGACTATCATATGATAACGAAAGCAAAGGGTAACCTGATACTTGAAGTAGACAACAGACCCGCAATTGAAGTGGCTACGGAATATCTTGGCAATTCTGCATTAACTGACTGGAAGAAAGCGATGTTCTTCATCACCCTCGGCGTAAACAAGGGCGAATTATACGGTCCGTTCAGGGAAGAGAATTATGTAAACAGAATGGTGCTCGGAGTAGACGAGGATAGCGGGGCAATCTCACTTATGGAAGGTGACCTGAAGGAGGGAGATCACTTTCAGTTTATGAGGAGATCGATTGAAACAGACATGATCTCAAAGAGTGCCGGACAGTTACTCGATTCCCTGAATGAGAGGGAGCCTCTCTTTGCATTCTACATCTCCTGTCTTGGAAGGGTCAAAAGATATTTCGGCAGCGAAAAAGAGGAGTCAGAAGAGATTCAGGCAACCGTCGGCTCCAGAATACCGCTTCTGGGGATGTACTCCGGAGTTGAAATAGCCAGAGTTAAAGGGAAGGTTATGCCGCTCGACTGGACCGGAGTGCTCTGTATTTTCACCAGGAAATGATACCAACCGTCCTAGTCGGCACGAGATGAGCCAGGAGAAGAGAATAGAATACCTGCAGGCACAAAACAGGGAGCTTGTAAAGGAGCTTTTCAGGTTTGATTATCTCCTTAACAATTCAAAAGCAATCCTTGCTAAACAGCAGAAAGCCTTTAAATTGCTTGTTGAGATCCAGAAAGTAATAGGATTTTCAAGGAACGACAAGGAGCTGTTCAACGAAGTGGCCAGCCTGATAGATTCCACTCTTGAGATGGCTGCAACCTATATATACGAAGCCTCCGAACTGCATGAGGGCGTATTCAACCTTGTGTGCTTTCATAACACCTATCCTGAGGGGAGCATCGACCCAAAAGAGCTGGAAACCATCACAAAGTCTCAATGGCCTGAATATCAAAAACATCTTGTTATCAACAGTAAAAAGAAAGAATGTCCGGCAACTGAAGAGATGAAGAAAAGATTTCGGCTGTCAAGTCTTATAATCCACCCCGTATCTCACAATGAATGCACCAGGTTAATCATTATCACCGGCATAAGGGTAATTGATGAAACAGTACTCCTTGACCTGACGCCAGAGGATGTTGCTGCAATAGAGGCTGTTGGGATTCTCATTTCCAGTTATCTCAGGAAGACGGAGTATATTAAGCTGTATGAGGCCGACAGGTTCAAAACGGAGTTTATCTCCAATGTCTCCCATGAGTTCAGAACACCCCTGACATTGGTCCTTGGATTACTGGAACAACTTAAGGCCGGCATGGATCCAGATGCAGAGGACGGCAGGCTCGAATCGCTGGGCGTGGTGATCAACAATGCTCTCAGGCTGAAGCAGCTGATTGATCAGCTGCTTGATATGTCAAGGCTTGAAACCGATTCGGAAAGGCTGATGGCTGATAACAATAGTTTGGGCGACCTGGTAACCAGGATTGCCAAGTCGTTTTTTGCCATCGCAGGAAAATCGGGGACCGAATTCAATTTCAGCATTGCGGGCAGCTTTAAAGAATCATGGTTTGATGAAGATAAACTTGAAAAGATACTTACCAACATTCTTGACAATGCCTTCAAATACACCTCTGAGAAGGGAAGGGTAGAGTTCTCAGTATCTGCGGAAAAAAACAGGAAAGGAGAGACCCGGGCAATCTTTGTTGTCAGGGACACAGGTCCGGGCATTCCCGCAAAAGAAAAGGAAAGAATCTTTGAAAGGTTTTACAGGTCGGAAAACGACGGAGTCAATACCAGCGGGGGCACCGGCATCGGTCTATACCTGGTAAGAAAGTTGGCTGCGCTCCATCACGGCACGGTGGAGGTCGACAGTCAACCGGGACAGGGTGCCACCTTTACCATTCGCATACCGGTAAACAGGAGTGCATACTCTGACAGTGAACTGGCAATTTCTGCCGTTAACACAATACCTCCCCCCGGTGCCACCTTAATACATCAGGCAGGCTCTTCTGCAAACGCGATACCAGCTCCTGCCGCAACTCAACTGGCCGGCAACAGGCAGCAAAAGAGCCGTGATAAGAATCCGGAAGAGAGGTCGTGCATTCTGATCGTCGAGGACAATAAAGAGCTGAACTCCTTTATTGCAGGCAGCCTCTCAAGGGAGTGGTCAGTGCTGGAGGCCTTCGACGGTGAGGAGGGATACTCAGCAGCGGTTCAGAACATCCCCGACCTCATCGTCACCGATGTGATGATGCCGGTGGTGGACGGGTATGAGCTATGCCGCAGGATAAAGCAGAATGAGAAGACAGGACATATCCCTGTAATAATGCTGACAGCCCGTGCTGACCGCCAGAGTACCATCACGGGGCTCGACTGCGGAGCTGATGACTACATCAGCAAACCGTTCGATATGCTTGAGCTCTCCATCAAAATCAGGAATCATCTGGAGACCTCCGCGAGAATCCGAGACAGATACCGTAGAGAGTTCCTCACAGCACCGGACGAGTCAGCTATCCCTATGCCGGAGGACAGCCTGATGCAAAAAGTGATCGGCCTGATGAAGGAGCATATTGCCAACCCGGATTTTCATGTCAGTACCCTCTGCAGTGAGCTATACATCAGCCGAACACAGCTTTACAGGAAGATAGAGGCGCTGACAGGCTATTCTCCTGCGGGGTTGCTGAGGTCGATAAGGCTGAAAACTGCCGCAGCAATGTTCAGAAAAGGTCACGACAATGTCGCACAGGTTATGTACAGGGTCGGTTTCTCCAGCCAGTCCAATTTCGCACGTCACTTCAGGGAGCAGTTCGGTGTCAATCCCTCCGCCTATATTTCCAGGCAACCCGATAAATAGCTAAAAACAGACGTTGGGACTAAACCGTCAGATTTTGGTACGAATCAGGTAGATTACCAGGTCATTGCGGGCCTAATTTTGATCTGTTAAATCTTTGGTAACAACTTAATATAAAAAGCTATGAAGACAATTGTACTGAAAGTGCTGCACTCTTACCTGGCCGGCGCGGTCATGGTGACTCTCCTCCTGCCCGCATGCAGTAATGCATCCGGACAGGAAAATGACAGACTGAAGAGCAGCATCGAAGAGATAAACAGCAGGTTTGTTGATATCTTCGGCAGCGGAAGCGCTGAAGGTCTAGCGTCATTCTATACCGCTGATGCGCAGCTGATGGTCCCGGGGGCCCCGGCCGTTGCAGGAACTGACAATATTGTGGCCTACTGGCAGGGTGCCATCAACGCCGGCATCAATAATGTCAAACTTGAGACTACCGATGTCTCCGGATGCGGCAACGAAGTGATTGAGTATGGCAGATATACAATTTTTGCAGGTGACAATTTTATAGTTGACAATGGCAAGTTTATAGTCATTTGGAAGAAGGATGGCAAAGAATTAAAAATATTCCGTGACATATTTAACTCGGATAATCCACCGCCAATAGCCCGCGGTGGTGTGAATGACACAATACTGATTATCTATAACTATGTTAAGGCAGAGAAGGTTGAAGCCTTTAAAAAGTTCAACAGTGAATTCCTGCTCCCACTGTTCCTGAAGGATAACAGCCCGGCTGCCAGGTCTGCAAGAATGCTGGAGCCCCTTAAGGCCAACGAGGATGGAACCTATACATTTATCTATCTGATGGATCCTGTCATCAACACTCCCGGTACATATGCGTTTCTTCCGCCACTGAGCAAAGAGTACGGTGAAGAGAAAGCCCGGGAAATAATTAAGACAGGCTTTACAGATGCCCTGGCACGTCCCCAGGTTGATCAACTTTTTGTAGTACGGTTAACGGGACAGTGAACATAAAGCCGAAACTCCCGGACTGATTTCAATCTTCAGCCTGTAAAAGTTAATAGGGAAAGCTCCTTTATCGTCCGGCAAAAGATACCGGAAGGCTGCGGTAATTATGGCCCGGGCCATTCCGGTCCGGGCTACTGATTTTGATACAATAAACCGGAACATAAAAAATAATCGAATAAAAACTGACAGGTTAGTGAACATTCACTATCTTTGCCGCGTTGTTATGTAACACGTTAAAAAAAAGAATATGTCTTCAGAACGTCAAAGGGAAATAATGGCAGCCTCCCTGGAGATCATCTCTGCGGAGGGCATCCAGAACCTTACAATAAAGAATATCTCAGGGAGAATCGGGATCTCGGAACCGGCAATATACAGGCACTACGAGAACAAAATAAGTATCCTGATTGCAATACTTGACGAATTCAGGACAATGAGCAGCAAACTTTTCAGTGATCACTCGGCCGGCGACACCTCTCCGGTTGAAAAACTGAAAAATATCTTCAAGGGCCTTTTTAAAGCCTTTGAAAAGAATCCGTCAATGGTCAGTGTTATTTTTTCCGAGGAAGTATTCAGAAATGAGCCGCTCCTCCGGCAAAGGATATCAGAAATTATGGAGCACAACAGTTCTGTGATAAGAACCCTTGTTGCTGAAGGGCAAAAATCAGGTGACATCAATAAGACAATCGATCCGGGATACCTCACAATAATCATTACCGGTTCGCTCCGTATGCTGGTGAGAAAATGGCAGGAAGGAGACAAACAGTTTAACCAGGCAGTGGAGGTGGAGAACCTCTTCGGTGCCATTGCCAGTATGATTGCTGTCAGTAAATCTTAATCCTACCAGCCCTGACAGTCGTAACACACACCCCACTAAAGAGATAAACCAGCTTAAGGAAGAACCGGGACCCGTAACAGTACCTTAAACCCCGGCATCTTATTCAATGAATCAACAACAAATAAAGGTTAGTTAATATTAACAAACACGAATATGAATGAGCTTAAAAACATGAAACCGGTTGCCTGGACAATCATAATCTTAACTCTCGTATTATCAGCCTTCTTTATGAATTCGATGCGTCATAACGCCCGCATGGAGACAAATCTCGATGAGTATATGCCAAAAACTC
>CALMRD010000192.1 GCA_937871625.1 uncultured Bacteroidales bacterium
TCAGTTCCCTAATCTGATGGAATTGCTAATCTGGGATTGCAACCAGAATGGGATATTTGAGTGCCATACCTCTGCTGTACAAATGATTCATGCCAATGATAACCATTATACAAGTGCTGATATTAGTAATTGTACAAACCTTACCAGCTTTTCATTATCTGGCAGCAAATTGACCTCTCTGAATCTGGGAACTGCCAGCAGGTTAAGTCAGGTTCAGCTGGCAGATTGCAGTCTGACTGAATCATTGACTGACTATGTTCTTCAAACGCTTGATGTTGTTGGCCTTTCAGGCGGGCAGCTTGAACTAACAGGTAATGCGGCTCCCTCATTATCAGGAATGGTACATTTTGAAAATCTTAAATCAAAAGGGTGGACCGTCAACATTACTGAACCTGGGCAACTGGTTTATGTTACCGGTATTAACATAACCGGCGAAGGAGGTGTTACAGCAATCACAACATACCATGGGACTCTTCAGCTTAATGCAGAAGTTTTTCCCCTGAATGCAACCGACAAAACAGTAACCTGGTCAATTACTAATGGGTCAGAGTTTGCTGCGGTTGATGAGACTGGGCTTGTTACCGCTCTGGAAAATGGCACAATAACTGTCAGAGCAACGGCAAATGATAATTCAGGGTTTTATGATGAGATGATTATTTATATTTCAAATCAGAAAGAGCCAGATGAAAATGGTAACTACTCTTCCCTGGGTAAGATAATTGTAAGCAGCGTGGAGCTTAGATTATTGCTGGACAAAGACTATACCTCATGGAAAGCGCAATTATTTAATCTCAATGGCAGCCTGGTGTCTCAAAAATTTGTGGAAAGCAATTTACTCGTATTTGATATTTCGAAACTTGCACCGGGAATGCATCTGATAATTCTTTCAAATAATAATTACCAGATAGGAACAGCAAAATTCATCAAGCCATAACAGGAATATTTCCGGGATGCAAGAGGCTAATCAGCTACAATTAATTTCTGAGTGAACATAGTCATGTCACCGGAACCCATTTGTATAACATATATCCCTTGCCTGAGGTCTATCGGGATCTGGAATTGCTTTATATCAGGGTCAATCTTGTCAGTGTAGAGAATTTTTCCTGTAAGACTCACTATTTTGATGAAATCCGGCATAAAAGTCTGCTCATCTATCAGGACATTTACTAACTCCCTGGCAGGATTGGGGTATATTTTAACGATCTGATCTTCGTAGTCTGTCGGATTTTTGTGTCTGAAACCAAAAATCCTGATTTCTGCTATATGGTTCCATTCATCGGCAGAATTACCATGTCCGACAAGTTTAATGTACCTGAATTCCTTTTCAGCTTTTGTAGCTGGAAATTCAAATACCTGGAGGTCGCCGGAGAAAGCACAGGATTTCGACTTTGTAAGGATAGGCTCCCAGTTCACTTTGTCATTTGAACCCAAAAGATCGAAATAGAATTCTTTTCTTTGTCCGGGTTGAAAGGCCAATATTACATGATCAACGTCAAAGGATCCGTCAAGTTCAAGGATTATCCACTGGTCATCGCCAAGGCCTGACCAGATAGTCTTTAAATTACCATCAGCAACATTATATGGATCGTTGACTGATTGTAAATCAGCAGTTTCAACTGTTACTATTTCGGCTATTTCAAGATTGGGTTTGTATGGGATAATTGTTATCGGAACGGTCTTCGTCTGGGGTGCTTTGCCGTCACTTACGGTCAATGTGAAACTAACCGTTTGATTTCCATTCACTATTGGTGCCAGGAACTCAATTGTTGATTTATTTGTTGCAGATACCGGAATGTTTCCCGGTACTTTCCATGTGAAGGTAAGATTATCCCTGTTTGCGTCATAGCTTCCACTGGCATTGACACTTCCCACAAACCCGGAATAGGTACCCGGATTATAACTGACAACAACGCTGGGTGGAGTATTAATGACTTCGGGAGCTTTAGGCACTTCGTTCACATTGTTTGTTACCCTCTGGGCGGTAATAGAAGCCGCCTGTCCCCCTGCAGAAGTCTGGAGCGGATTTGATGATGGTTTTGTATATGCAACTGTTACATTGTTGCCATAAACCACTGGTGAGGAAAGAGTAAGCGAGACCTTTGTACCTGCGACTGCAATGGCAGTAACTGTTCTGGCTGATGAGTTTACCGTAACCAGGAAAGCAGATGCAGAGGGAACAATATTGGTAAGTGACAGGTTATAGGTCAATGTAATAACAGAAGGAGTTGAGTTTTCTATACTAGAGCTTACATAAACCGGAGAAACCGGGCCGACGTTGTTTGTTACACTCCTGGCTGAAATCGAAGAAGCCCAACCTCCCTGTGAGGATTGTAACGGATTTGTGGATGGCCTTGTATACGCAACTGTTATTACATCACCGTAAACAACTGGACTAGCCAGATGTAATAAGACTCTTGTCCCCGAAATGGAGATAGAGTTAACAGTTCTGTTGCTGGAATTTACGGTCACACTAAACGATGACGTGGCAGGTAAGATATTGGCAAGTGTAAGGTCGTAGTTCATTTCCAAAGCTGAAGGGTTAGCGTT
>CALMRD010000193.1 GCA_937871625.1 uncultured Bacteroidales bacterium
CAGTTGCAGCTAATATTCGTGAATATTGTGATGCGATCAGGACATGCAATAGCTATATTTGATAGACATATCCACCGGACAAACCATGAACCCCATCCTGAGCATTGTTCTTATGGCCATCGGCAGCATCTGTGCCGCGAGTTTTTACGTACCCATCAGAAAAGTAAAAGGCTGGTCCTGGGAATCTTACTGGATTGTTCAGGGTCTATTTTCCTGGATCATTGTCCCCTTGCTTTTTGCCTGGATAACAGTGCCGGCAGGTACCCTCGGGGATATAATAAGCCAGGCTCCTGCCTCCGCAAAATGGTGGGCTGTCTTCTACGGTGCACTGTGGGGCATTGGCGGTCTGACCTTCGGGCTGACAATGCGATACCTGGGAGTGGCCCTCGGTCAGTCCATCGCACTCGGCCTCTGTGCCGCACTGGGGACACTCATACCTCCGGTCATCGGTGGGCAGAACCTCCTGGCTGACAGGTCAGGTATCCTGATACTGGCCGGTGTCTCCGTCAGTATCGCCGGCATAGCTATCATAGGCTATGCCGCAAGCCTGAGGAACAGGAACCTGTCAGAGCAGGAGCGAAGAGCTGCAGTGAGGGATTTCGCCCTGAAAAAAGGCATTCTCATTGCCATCCTCTCAGGAGTTATGAGTGCATGCTTCAACTTCGGCCTCACTGCCGGGCAGCCTCTCAGGGAGGCAGCCATAGAGATGGGAGCCAACCCCCTCTTTGCCAAAAACCCGGTGATAATGTTCGTCACCCTCGGAGGCTTCTTTACCAACCTGGTCTGGTGCATATTCCTGAACATCAGGAACAAAACCTACAGGGACTATCTTTCCGTGCCTGTCCCGGTGCTGTTCGGCAACATCGCCTTTTCAGCCATAGGCGGTACCCTCTGGTATATGCAGTTCTTCTTTATGGGAATGGGTGAAAGCATGCTCCCCGCCTCGATGGTGGCCTTTGCATGGAGTATTCTTATGTCAATGAATATCGCCTTCAGCAACATATGGGGTATCATACTGAAAGAGTGGAAGGGATCCGACAGAAAGACAGTGGCTATCCTCGTTACAGGGATCCTGGTGCTTGTGCTCTCAACATTTGTGATTAAATTGTAATGTCATAATTCTTACGGAAGAAATGAAAAAAGAGAAAATCCTGCAGGCCTATGAAGCGGCCCGGGAGCAATATGCAGCCCTGGGCGTTGACACAGAAGCGGCTCTGCGCAAGCTCGATAAAATAAGGATCAGCCTTCACTGCTGGCAGACCGATGATGTCGGAGGGTTCGAGACGCCCGATGCATCCCTCTCGGGCGGCGGAATACAGGCTACCGGCAATTATCCGGGAAAAGCACGCACCATCAGCCAGCTGAAGCAGGATATAGAAAAGGTGATGAGCCTGCTGCCCGGCAGGCAGCGACTGAGCCTGCATGCCATCTATGGCGAATTCGGCGGCAGAAAGGTTGACCGTGACAGCATTGCACCTGAACATTTTCAGGGCTGGATCGACTGGGCAAAGGGGCTGGGAATAGGCCTGGACTTCAATCCGACCTTCTTCTCGCACCCCTGGGCGGAAGATGGATTCACCCTGGCAAGCAAGAATGAAAAACACCGCAGCTTCTGGATCGAACACGGGAAACGCTCCAGGAACATTGCTGCCGAAATAGGCAGACAGCTGGGGACACCCTGCGTCAACAACCTCTGGATCCCCGACGGCTCAAAAGACATTCCCGTTGACCGCAATGCGCACCGGGCCATCCTGAAAGAGTCGCTTGACGAGATCTATAAAGTGGAGTATCCGGCAGAGTATCTCAGGGATTCCCTTGAAAGCAAGCTTTTTGGAATAGGATCGGAATCAATGGTGGTGGGCTCAGCAGAGTTCTACATGGGCTACGCGATTAAGAACAACAAGCTGATCACTCTTGATAACGGACACTTTCACCCGACCGAACAGGTTGGTGACAAGATCTCATCCCTGCTGCTTTATGTTGATGAGCTGATGCTTCATATGACCCGGGGCGTAAGGTGGGACAGTGACCATGTTGTCATATTCAACGATGAGATACAGCTTATCGCTCATGAGGTCGTTCGCTGCAATGCGCTTGAACGGGTCCATGTTGGGCTGGATTACTTCGATTCAAGCCTGAACCGCATAGGCGCCTATGTGATCGGCACCCGGGCGGCACAGCTGGCATTCCTGTACGCATTGCTTGAACCAACTGAGACACTCAATAACTACGAGGAAGCAGGGAAAAACTTCGAACGCCTGGCCCTGATGGAGGTGATGAAGACAAAACCTCTGGGAGCTGTATATGACTACTACTGCCTAACGGGCAACGTACCTGTTGCTGAAGATTATATTGCTGATATTCAGCAATATGAAAAAGACGTACTGAGCAAACGTATCTGATCAATAACTGACTCATAATGGATGTGCTTGCAGTTTTCGACGTAGGGAAGACCAACAAGAAGTTCCTTCTTTTTGATACAGGACTCAATATTGTACATAATGAGGAAAAGACGTTTGCAGAGATTCATGACGACGATGGTTTTGAGAGTGATGACATAGAAGGGATTGTCTCATGGATGAAGTCGCGCCTGACGGATGTTATCAGATCGGGCGATTACCTGGTGAGGGCATTGAACTTCACTTCCTATGGGGCAAGCCTGATGCATCTCGATGACCGTGGCAATACGGTCACCCCTCTTTACAATTATCTCAAACCCATGCCTGAGGGCGTGACTGACGGTTTCTATGAATCATGGGGAGGCGTTGAGGAGTTTACCAGGGTCACTGCGTCACCGGCTCTCGGCATGCTGAACCCGGGTCTCCAGCTGCTGTGGCTTAAAAAAATGAAACCTGCACTCTTCTCCCGGATAAGGACAACACTGCACCTGCCCCAGTACCTTAGTTACGTCTTCACGGGCCGCAAAGTGTCAGATTACACATCCGTTGGAAGCCATACGGCAATGTGGGATTTCGAAAGCATGCAGTACCATCCCTGGCTGAAAGCTGAAAACATAGAGCTCCCTAAGCCGGTATCACCATCCGATGTCTATGATGTTGCCATCGAAGGCATTACGATCAAAACAGGCATCGGTCTCCATGACAGCTCTGCCTCACTGATACCCTATCTCAAAAGTTCGGACAAACCTTTCATCCTGGTCTCCACAGGCACATGGTGCATCATTATGAATCCCTTCAATACCGAGCCACTGACGGCTGAACAACTCCGTAATGACACAATATGCAACCTGGGCATCAACAGGCAGCAGGTCAAATCTGCCCGTCTTTTTCTCGGACACATCCATGATATGAATGTGGCAAGGCTCGATGACCACTTCGGGGTAACCGGCGAGCTTTACAAAACCATCAAGATCAAGAGCAAGAAGATTCGCAAGCTGCTTGCCAGCAGGCATGGCCGCATTTTCTTCCGCCACGGGATTCCTCCGGGCTATGTCGATGAAAAGGCCGATCTCTCTCACTTTCTAACATATGCCGATGCCTACCACCAGATGGTATGTGACCTGACAGACGTCTGCATGGAATCGTTCAGGCTTATCATCCCCGCCGACGATAAGACAGAGATAGTATATGTTACGGGCGGCTTTGCCCGGAATGACACCTTTGTGCGCATCCTGGCTGCCCGTCTGTCTGACAAGAGGGTCTATGCCAGCCAGGTTGAAAATTCCACTGCCCTCGGCGCGGCTATGGCCATTTACGAAAGTGCATTTGTCACCGGCCTGCCGCCAGTGTATCTCGGACTGAAGGCAATAATTGATAATGACTGACATATGAAAAAGAAGCTTACCCTCTCCCTGGCGTTGTTTACGCTCTGCCTGGTGATGCCGGCACAGGTTGTAATAACCGGGCTGCTCACTGAAAACATGACTGATCCGGTTGGCATGGATTGTGCCAGTCCGCGATTCTCGTGGCAGCTTCTGACAGACAAAAGGAATGTCACACAGACTGCATATGAACTCAGGGTGACCGACGGCAGTAAAACCGTCTGGAACACCGGTAAGGTAAGTTCGGATCAGTCGGTCCATGTCTCCTATGCCGGAGAGCCTCTGAAATCAGGAACATACTACAACTGGCAGGTCCGGGTGTGGGATAACAGCGGGAAACGGTCATCGTGGAGCCAGCCGGCAAAATTCCATACCGGATTCCTGGACGGTTCCGGGTGGAAAGCAAAGTGGATTGAATCGGGATATGCCGAAGATACGGTCATGAGACCCAGCCCGCTGATGAGAAAGGAGTTCACCCTCAAGGGAAAGGTTGCCAGGGCTACCGCATATATTACCGCACACGGATTGTACGAGGCAGAGCTTAACGGAAAACGCATCGGAGATGCCTTTCTCACTCCCGGATGGACCTCCTACGCGACGCGTCTGCAGTACCAGGCATATGATGTGACAGGACTGCTCAAAAGCGGCGCTAATGCCATAGGGGTGATGCTTGGCAGCGGATGGTACAGGGGAAATATCGGGTTCAGGAACAGTATAAACTTTTACGGCAGGGATATAGCCCTCCTGTGCCAGATTGATATCACCTATTCAGACGGCGCAGTCGAAAGTATAATCTCTGACGGTTCATGGAAATCGTCAACCGGGGCTGTAAGGTACTCGGAGATCTATCACGGGGAAATATATGATGCCAGGCTTGAGAAAAAGGGATGGACACTTCCGGGGTACGATGATGGCTCCTGGGATGGGGTGAAAACTGCCGTGCATGACATGAACCTATTGATTGGCACACAGAATGAGCTGGTGAAAAAGCACGAAACCTTCGCTCCCGTTAAGATCCTGCAGACACCGGGGGGTGACCAGGTAATTGACTTTGGCCAGAATCTCGTAGGATGGGTCCGGATGAAAGTGACCGGCAATGCCGGCGACAGTGTCATACTGTCACACGCCGAGGTCCTCGACCGGGAAGGAAATTTCTATACCACCAACCTGCGTTCGGCAAAAGCCCGGGACATCTATGTCCTCAAAGGCCAGGGAGAGGAGTTTTTTGAGCCTCGTTTCACATGGCACGGGTTCAGGTACCTGAAGATCGAAGGCTATCCCGGCAAGATCAGTCCTGAAGACTTCACCGCTGTTGCGCTCTATTCCGCAATGAAGCCCACAGGCTCATTCATGACATCAGACAGCCTTATAAACCGGTTGCAGCACAACATACAATGGGGACAAAAAGGCAACTTCCTGGATGTACCCACAGACTGTCCCCAGCGCGACGAGAGGCTGGGATGGACGGGTGATGCTCAGGCCTTCTCCCGTACCGCAGCCTTCAACATGAATGTAAACAGTTTTTTTGCCAAATGGCTGAAGGATGTGGAGGCAGACCAGGTTGAAGGCAAGGTGCCGCACGTCGTCCCCAATATTCTGGGACCGGGATCGGTAAACAGCACCGGCTGGTCTGATGTGGCAACTATAGCACCCTGGAATATGTACCTCGTCTACGGCGACCGGCAGCTGCTTGAACAGCAGTACGGCTCGATGAAGGCCTATGTTGAGAGTATCAGGAGAACGGCCAAAGATGACCTCTGGAATTCCGGCTTCCATTACGGCGACTGGCTCTTCTACAGGCCTGACGATGACAACAGCGGGATTGCAGCCGTAACGGACAAGTATTTAATTGCGCAATGCTTCTATGCTCACTCGGTTCAGCTGCTTATAAATGCCGCAAACGTACTGGGCATGACAGAAGATGCCACCGCTTACAGTACCCTCCTTGGCCGCATAAAGGAGGCATTCATGAGGGAGTATGTTACTCCGAACGGCCGCCTGGTATCGGGAACACAGACCGCATATGTCCTGGCGCTTAACTTCGACATGCTGCCGGAGGCGCTCAGGGAGCAGGCAGCCGGCCGTCTTGTTGCCAACATCAAAAGCTACGGACACCTGACAACAGGTTTTCTGGGTACACCCTACCTGTGCCATGTCCTGTCGCGCTTTGGACATACTGACCTGGCATATGACCTTCTGCTGCGCAAAAAATACCCTTCATGGCTATATCCCGTGACAATGGGAGCTACCACTATCTGGGAGAGATGGGACGGACAGAAGCCTGACGGCACCTTCCAGAACCCCGG
>CALMRD010000194.1 GCA_937871625.1 uncultured Bacteroidales bacterium
TGCATGGCCGGCAACGTCAATGAGTGGGTGCAGGATGTTTACCGTCCGCTCTCCTCTGAGGATGTGGATATGTTCAACCCGTTCAGGGGTAACGTCTTCACCGACCTGCGCCGTGATGCCAACGGCATGGTGGTGGAGAAGGACAGGCTCGGACGGCTGCAGATAGACACTGTCAAGCCTGAGGATGTGGCCGACAGGTATAACTACCAGAAGTCAGATTACAGGAACTACCTTGACGGTGACGTTATCTCGAGCATCTCCTCCAGCCTGGAATGGTCAGGTAACGCCGACCTTCCCCAGACTGAAAGGATGTACTCCCAGAATGAGATAGACAATGACTATGTGACCCTTATCAATGACAGGGCCAGGGTCATCAAGGGTGGTTCATGGAAAGACAGGGCCTACTGGCTCAATCCTTCCACCCGCCGTTACCTTGACCAGGAGGCATCACGTGATGACCTGGGCTTCAGGTGCGCGATGATCAGGGTGGGCAGTCCTGCAGGACTATAACTATAAGGACCTTCGGATAATATCAGGCCTCATTATCAAAAGTAGTGAGGCCTCTTTTTAGATGATTATGGAACCTGACCGCTTGTATGAGCTTTTCCGCAGCAGTGCGGGCGTAACAACAGATTCGAGATCTCTGCGCGAGGGAGAGATCTTCTTTGCCCTGAGGGGCCCCAACCACGATGGCAACAGGCATGCCCACGCAGCACTGGAGGCAGGAGCCCTTGCTGCGGTGGTGGATGACCCTTCCCTCGCAGGTGACAGGTATATTGTTGTCAAGAGTGTACTTGAGACGCTCGACGCCCTTGCCAGGCGTCACCGCCGCAGTCTCGGGGTGCCGGTGATAGCAATTACGGGCAGCAACGGCAAGACCACCACCAGGGAGCTTGTCACCACCGTCCTCGCAAGGAAAGGCCGCGTGCATGGCACGGCAGGCAACCTCAATAACCATATAGGTGTACCCCTGACGCTGCTCGGTGCTCCTTCAGACATAGCATTCATGGTAGTGGAGATGGGCGCCAACCACAAGGGGGAGATCGCGGCACTCTGCGAGACGGCCATGCCGACCCATGGCATCATCACCAACATAGGTACAGCACATATTGAAGGATTCGGCTCCCTGGAGGATGTTAAGGCAGCCAAATCGGAGCTTTACAGGTGGCTGGGAAAGAGTGGCGGCACAGCCATATATAATGATAACAGCCCGGTGCTCACCGATCTCGTGGGACTGGCCGGCAGATCAGTGGGATACTCTTCGCCGGCAGGGAGAAACCTCAGGGCGGACACTGCAGAGGGTGAAGGTCTTACTCTCCGGGTCAGGGCTTCAATAGACGAGGTCAGGTATGAGTTCGAAACCGGGTTGTTCGGATCATACAACATTGACAATGTGCGTGCGGCAATGGCCACGGGGCTTCTCTTTGAGGTCCCCGAACAGGAGATTGTCAATGCCATTGCTTCATACCGGCCCGCAAACAACCGCTCGCAGATAGTTGATACGGGAAGGAACATCATCATCTGCGACGCCTACAATGCCAATCCTTCAAGCATGGAGAAAGCCATAGCCTCATTCGCCGCCCTGAAGTCAGAGAAGAAGATGGTCATCCTGGGCGACATGCTCGAACTGGGATCTGAGAGTGATGCAGGGCATGCGTCAGTGGTGAGGCAGCTCGACAGCCTCGGCAATGCCATGATTCTGCTGGCGGGACCCCGGTTCCATCATGCTGCTGCAGGAGCGCGGGCAGAGCTCTTTGGCACATCGGGGGAGGTTGCGGAATGGCTCAGGAAGAACAGCCCCCGGGGATATACGGTACTGGTCAAGGGATCCCGCGGCATGATGATGGAGAAGGTCTTTCCCCTACTCTGACCTGCCGCGGAGATGAATGGATACTATCTCCGGTCTGGTGCCCAGCCGCATGCGGGGCCCCCAGATACCAAATCCTGATGATACTATCACATGGGTGTCACCGAACTTCTTCCACCCGTAACTCAACTCGAACATCCGTTTTGTTATGAGAGATAACGGCCACATCTGGCCGTTGTGTGTATGCCCGGAAAGCTGCAAGTCTACCATGCTGCCTTCCAGGTCAGAGAGACCGTATGGCTGATGATCCAGCATGATGACCGGAAGGGAAGGATTGGCGCAGGCGAGCAGCGAGTCGAGCGAGGCACGCCCTTTCCCTGATCCCTGCATGACAGTCCTGTCAGTACGCCCTGCAATCTGAACGCCGTTGTCAAGTTTTACCGTCTCATCGGTAAGAACCCGGATGCCTTTGCTTTCAATATAGGGCAGTGACTTCTTCAGGTCACTCATGAACTCGTGGTTTCCGGTGATGGCATAGGTGCCGAAACGCAGCTCCGGCAGCGAGAGGTGCGAAAGGAGGTCGTCGCGGAGCACAGGCCCTATGCTTCCGTCAATCAGGTCGCCGAGGAATAGCACCAGATCCGGCCTCTCTTCAGCAATCATGGAGGAGAGATGTTTCATGCTCCTCTTTCGGATGATGCTTCCCAGGTGAATATCAGATACTGCCACAATGCGCATCCGATTGCTGCCATCAGTGAAATGCTTGTCTACGGTGATGTCGTAACGCTTTATGACCGGACTGACGGCATTAATAAATCCGATGATGATCAGGAGTGCGGTGACGGAGGTGACGCCTGCAAAAAGCCATAACCTGAGTTTCGGGAGTGCAGCTGCAGGGACAAGATGGAACGGTTTCTGCAGCAGCAGCAGAATATCAGCGGTAAGCCAGAGCAGAAAACCGTACAGCATGAAGGCCATCCAGAAGCCTCCGATGACATTGAGAATATCAGAAAAGAGGTTTGTGTAACTGTGTTCGAGTATCTTCCCTGCCACAAAGGCTGAGGCCAGGAGGAGAAAGATCACCGTATATGCCGTTACCGGCAGTCCGGCCCCGGCGAGTGCCCTGCGGCCCTTGAGATAAAGATAGAGGTTGGCCAGAATGTAGACGGTGAACACCACCGTCAGGAAAATTGCCATCTGCTGTTTTCTGTTTAATTCCACTTCATATCACGGAACTTTTTTCTTCCGCGTATATAATACTCAAAAAGGAGTGATTTGTTCATCATGGTGTGCGGAGTATGATACATATCCGGGTGTGGATGCATTGCACGATAGGTTTTAATGGCAGTTTTGAGCCTGCGATAGTGCCTGTGTGCCCTTATTACCGCAGCGGCGGCGGCACGTCCTTCACGGAAGAGAAGCATGACTGCTGCCAGTCCGTCAAGCAGCTGCCGCACCATAAGGGTTCTCCGCAGGTGCCGGCCAGGAAGGTTTTTAGCCAGCATTATGAGGCTGTTGCGGAAGTTGTAATAGATTTTTGACGGGGAACCGTAACCCAGTGTTCCTCCCCCGACATGCCAGACGGTGGCATGCGGCACATAACAGACCGTAAACCCTGCGTTCTGCATTCTCCAGCAGAGGTCTATCTCCTCCATATGCAGAAAGAATGCCTCATCAAAGCCGTCACACTGTCCGAAGGCAGATGCCCTGACTGCCATGCACGATCCGGAAGCCCAGAATATCTCACGGGTATCGTCATACTGTCCGGTGTCAACCTCAACGGTGCTGAAGATGCGTCCCCGGCAGAATGGATATCCCAGTCTGTCGATGAAGCCTCCGGCAGCACCTGCATATTCAAACGCAGCCGGCTCCGCGTAGGAGCGTATCTTCGGCTGGCAAGCCCCCACGTTGGGATGCAGCTCCATGAATGTTGTAAGTTTCTCTGCCCATCCGGGTTCCACCTTCACATCCGAGTTCAGGAGGATATAAAACTCCGCCTCCGTCTCCGGCAGTGCCCTGTTATAGCCTCCGGCATAGCCAAAATTCCTGTCGAGTTCTATAATCTTCACCTCCGGAAAGTTATCCTTTATCCATTCCACGGAACCGTCATCTGAGGCATTGTCAGCCACGGTGACCGATATTTCCGTTGAGAGTGTGTTTTCCACAACGTCTGGGAGGAATCGGCTCAGATACTCTTTCCCGTTCCAGTTCAGTACGACAACTGCTGTCTTAATCATTTTCTATCGGCCTTTTATATTTCCAGCGCCTGTGAGACCAGAGCCAGTATTCAGGTTGAGCCCTTATCAGCTCCTCAAGCATGGAGGCATACTTTGCAGTGATCCGGTCAGGCTCCTCTGACCGTGGGTGCTCGGTTATCACGCTGTAGTCGAGCTCATAATAACCTCTCCTGACCTTGATGACTTTCACAAATACCACTGCCATATCGTACTTCACCGCCACCTTCTCAGCGCCGCGGTAAAAGGCAGTATTCTGGTTCAGAAAGGTGGTCCATAAGGCATTGTCACCGCGCGGAGGTGTCTGGTCGGCTATGAAACCTGACATGGTCAGAATATTTTCACTCCTGAATTTCAGCAGTTCTCTTATTATGTTTGACATTGGGGTTACACAGGTGCCGTATTTTGTTCGGAGTTTCAGGATAAATTTATCAAAATATTTGTTGGTCAGGGGCTTATAGATGGTAATTATTTTATGGCGGGTGGAAAGCTGTACGGCGGAGAGCCACTCCCAGTTATTGTAATGGCTGCACAGGGCTACAATATCTCTTCCCTGATCATAGAGACGGTCAAACTCGCCTGTCTCTTTTACCACAAATCTGCGCGCTATCTGCCCGGGACCCATATGTATGGTTTTTACCGTCTCCAGGAAGAGATCTGTAAAATGGCTGTAGAAACGGTGCGCGATCCTTCTCCTCTCTTCAGGGGTTTTTTCCGGGAAGGCATTCCTCAGGTTTGTCTCAACAACAGTGCGTCGGTATCGTACCACGTACCATATCATCGGTTGCAGAAGATCCGAGATGATATAGAGCACTCTGAAGGGGAGCAGGGTAAGCAGCCAGGTAGCTGCATAGAAAAGCCGGAAGCCGAATCTTTCCATCACTCTTCCGTTCCGATCAGTTCTCCGTTCATTGATGCATCATCCCGGACGTTGGTCAGCTTCACACTTCTTACTGTACCCGGAAGTCCGCTGTGGTATGGTGTCACCACCCTGATGTAGTTGCCTGTCAGTCCTGCCACCATACCGTCAGCACTCTTCTTCTCGAACAGCACTTTATGCAGGGTACCGGAGGCGTTTTGCATGAAGAGTATGCGGCGTCTCTCCGACAGCCTTATCAGTTGTCTGCTGCGCTTCTCTTTAACTGACCTTGTTACAAATTCCGTCATCTCCGCCGCCGGTGTGCCGGGTCTCGGGGAGAAGGCGAACACATGCAGGTATGAGAACGGCAGCTCTTCAAGGAAATGGAGGGTATCTTCAAAATCGTCCTCTGTCTCACCGGGGAAGCCTACTATAACATCAGCACCAATGCCGGCCAGGGGAACCTTCTCCCTGACGGCCATGACCCGGTCGCGAAACAGCTCCCGGCGGTACCGTCTTCGCATCAGTCCGAGCATCCTGTCACTGCCGCTCTGCAGTGGCATATGAATATGAGGCATTATCATAGGTTCTTCAGCCATGAGGTCAATTATTGCGTCGGTGAGCAGGTCGGGCTCTATAGATGAGAGCCGCAGCCGTTCAAGGCCCTCAACCCTGATCAGCGCCCGGAGCAGCTGCTCCAGTGTCTCTCCGGTGCTTTTGCCGAAGTCGCCCACGTTGACACCTGTGAGTACTATCTCCCTGACGCCTGAAGAGACTATCTGCGATGCCTCCGCAACTACCTGCCGTATCTCAGGATTACGGCTACTTCCTCTTGCCAGGGGTACGGTGCAGTAGGAACATCTGTTGTCACATCCATCCTGCACCTTCAGGAAGGTACGGGTACGGTCACCGGCAGACCATGCTGCCCGGAACTCCTCCGTCTCAACCCTTTCGCATGCATGTATCTCGGGTGTCTGTCTGCGCTCAAGCCTGTCGATATATGCAGCTACGTCAAACTTCTCCTCTGTACCGAGGATCAGGTCGACACCGGGAATGGCAGCTATCTCTTCACGCCTGAGCTGTGCCCAGCAGCCCACCACGGCCACAAAGGCACCGGGATTGCTGTTTATGATCTTCCTGACAGCCTGCCGGCATTTGCGGTCCGCCGCATCGGTGACCGTACATCCGTTGATGACGTAAACATCAGCCTTGCCTGCCGGCGAAACACGCTCATACCTTTCATCGGAAAAAGAGCGGGCAATGGCAGAAGTCTCGGCAAAATTCAGCTTGCATCCCAGGGTCTGAAACGCTACTTTCCTCTTCAATATTAAATGGTTACTGTTCCGACTGCAAAAATAGCAAAAAAGCCACTCTAAAGCAGTTTGCTCGCCAGTTCTGCCAGGAAACTCCTCTCACCCTTGACCAGATGGACATGTGCAAAGAGATCCAGTCCCTTCATCTTGTCTGAGAGATAGCTGAGGCCGTTGGATCCTGAATCAAGATAGGGGGAGTCAATCTGTTCTATGTCACCGGTGAATATCATCTTGGTGCCTTCACCCGCCCTGGTGATAATGGTCTTTACCTCGTGGGGAGTTAGGTTCTGGGCTTCATCAACTATGAAGAATATGTTTGACAGGCTCCGTCCCCTGATGTATGCCAACGGTGTGATGACCAGTTTTTCATCCTTAATCATGTCATTGATGCGGATGAACTCAGGACTCTGTGCGCTGAAGCGGTGCTTAATGACAGTCAGGTTGTCGAACAGGGGCTGCATATAGGGATCCATCTTCTCCTTGACGTCGCCGGGCAGGAACCCGAGGTCGCGGTTGGCCAGCGGCACGATGGGCCTGGCAAGGAATATCTGCTTGTAGCGCTTGTGCTGGTGCAGAGCTGCCGCCAGTGCCAGCAGTGTCTTGCCCGTACCGGCCTTGCCGGTGAGTGAGACCAGCTGGATATCCGGATTACAGAGGGCGTCGAGGGCGAAGGTCTGCTCGGCGTTGCGGGGATCAATGCCGTAGGTGGTCTGCTTCAACACCCTCACCAGCATCTTTGTGACCGGGTTGTAATGGGCCAGTGCACTGGAGTTGCTGTTGCGCAGTATGAAGAAATGGTGTCCCGGCTCTGTGTCCTTGATCTTCAGCTCCGAGGCAGGGACACCGTCTGACTGTTCATACAGCTTGTTTATCAGATCGTGATCTATGTTTTCAATGATCTTTATCCCTTTGTATAGATCGTCAAGGTTTGCCACCTTGTCATTCTGGTAGTCCTCTGCGAGCACTCCCAGGGACTTGGCCTTCATCCGCAGGTTGATATCCTTGGTGATGAGTACAACGACTTTTTCCCTGTTTGCCTGTGTGACATAATCGGCTATGGCCAGTATGCGATGATCAGGCGTACGCTCCGGGAACGACTCCGAGACCCTTTCGGAAAACTGCTTGCCGGTCTCGATATGTAGTGTTCCCAGCTTGTCACCGAGCGGTATGTTTCCGGTGAGAAGCATGTCGCCGGAGATCTTGTCGAGCTCACGGGTGAACTCCCGTGCATGAAAATTAATCATGTCATTGCCCCTCTTGAACTTGTCAAGTTCCTCCAGCACCACGATGGGTATCACAACATCGTTTTCCTCAAAATTGTAAATGCATGTGTAGTCATGCAACAAAACATTTGTGTCAAGAATAAAAATCTTTTTTTGCTTTTTTCTTTTCGCCATAACAGGATAGTTTATAAAACAGAAGCATCTCCGGCGCCGATGCTGTCACAGGCCACAAAGATAGCCCACCCATAGCGGGCCTCAAGCCGCTTTTTGTAAATTTGCGAACAACCGTCACAAGGTTATCAACATGACATACCAGGAAACCGTAAGTTATCTCTACAGCCTCCTTCCGGCATACCATCGTGTAGGCAAACCGGCATACAAGGGAGATCTGAACAACACACTCGAGCTCGACAGGCTCTTTGGTCATCCTCACACAAGGTACCGTACCGTGCATGTGGCTGGCACCAACGGCAAGGGGTCAGTCTCCCATATGATCGCTTCGGTGCTGCAGGCGGCGGGATGGCGGACAGGACTCTACACCTCGCCGCACCTGAAGGATTTCCGGGAGAGGATGAGGATCGACGGACGAATGATGGCTGAAGAGGATGTCATCTCGTTTGTGGAGGAGCATGACGCCTTGATCAGAAGGGTACAGCCCTCCTTCTTTGAGCTGACGGTGGCCATGGCTTTCGACTGGTTTGCCAGGATGAGAATTGATGTTGCAGTTGTGGAGGTGGGGATGGGAGGCAGGCTCGATTCGACCAATATTATCACTCCAGAGCTGTCAGTGATAACCAATATCGGTCATGATCACATGGAGTTCCTGGGAAAAACCCTGGAGGCTGTTGCGGGTGAGAAGGCTGGCATCATCAAGAAAGGGGTGCCCGTGGTCATCGGTGAGACGCAGGATGAGACTGAACAGGTCTTCCGCGCACGGGGGGCAGCGATGAACACGACTGTCACCTTTGCCGATTCGGTTTTCAGGTGCAGCCTGGGGAGCTTCTCTGCCTCGCGGGCCAGGCGAGGCTTCAGGCTGACAGACATACGGAACGACTCCGTTCTGCGCGGCTTCACACCGCTGGGAGGGGAGGCGCAGCAGAAGAACATACAGACCGTGGCAGCTGCTGTGGAGATGCTCTCCGGATCGTTTGGGATTCGACGAGACCAATTCCTTACAGGGATGGCTGATGTGGTTGCATCAACAGGATTACTCGGCCGGTGGCAGGTACTCTCCCGCAAGCCCCTGATGGTGTGTGACACCGGCCACAACAGGGAGGGTCTGGAGTATGTGATGCGTCAGATAGAGTCGACGCCCCGGAACAAACTGCGCATGGTCATCGGGTTTGTCAGCGACAAGGATATCTCATCCCTGTTGCCCATCTTTCCGCGTGATGCCACCTATTACTTTACCAGGGCCTCCGTACCGCGGGCGCTGGATGAGAAGATGCTCATGGCCGAGGCAGTTAATTACGGGCTTACCGGAAACAGCTACCCTTCAGTCGCCGAAGCTCTCGGCGCGGCGCGGGCTGCCGCCGGACCTGACGATATGATCTTCATCGGAGGTTCAACCTTCGTGGTGGCGGATGCGCTTTAGAGTCAGGCAATGGAGGGCCGACTGTAAAAAATTGCCCTGTGGGCAATTTTAGGGAGGAGCCAGCCTGCAGGGAAGGT
>CALMRD010000195.1 GCA_937871625.1 uncultured Bacteroidales bacterium
CAGCTTCCCTGCGGCTCAGCTCAGCCCTGTCAGGTGCGGAAGGCCTGGTAGTTTCCGTGCTCTTCACTTCAGACGGATCCCTCCGGTCTGTTGCTGCAGCCTGACTGTTCACGCTCTCACGACTTCTGCTGACGGCCTCGCGGCTTTTGCTGGCGGCATCCGGACTCCTGCGGTCACTGCTGACGGCTTCGGGACTCCTGCGGTCGCTGCTGACAGTCGACTGCGTCGGAACCCTGGCCGACTGATCAGCGGCGCTCCTTCTGCTGTCTCCGGAGGTAACTGCACTGCGGCTGTCGCGGTCGGCAGATACCTTCCTGTAGAGCTCCTCACCATCCCTCCTGGATTCGGGCCGGGTGTAAGTCTGCTTGTAGTGACCCTCCGTCCTCCTCCGTTCAACATTATGTGAATAGTAGCGCACGCGTGGGTAGTAGAAGTCGTTGTAGTAGTGATGCACAGGGTGGTTCCAGTGATGGTACCAGGTGTAGTAGTGGGGGTACCAGTTGTAGTGGTATCCGTAGTAGTGGTGCCAGTACCAGGGGCTCCAGGGCTCCCAGTAGGCAGGCCAGTATCCCCAGTACCATCCTGAGTGCCATGCCACGTAGTTGGGCATGAACATCCAGTCAAGCACCGGCCACGAGAGATCGTAGTAGTATACGTTGCCGACGTAGATCACATCGTCATAGTAGAGAGGATCACCGTGGTAACCGGGATTGGGCCTGTTGCCCTTCGGCTCTATCACGTAGTTGCGGCCGTAGAGCAGCTCGTCGCCGATAAGCTGTATCCGTACCTTGTTCTTGTTCTTGCGCTCGACGATAAAGACAGCCACATCCTGGAAGTCGTTCCTTCCGAGCACTGCCCTTAATACTATGGTGTGTATCTTCCCGTCAACATAGTCGGTGACCGTTATGTAGTCGATGAAGTTATCCCCGTTGAGATCAAGGTTGTTGATCCGGGAGTCCCTGTCATTGAGGTTCCTTTCGAACTCCTCAAGGGTCTTCGACTCCTGGAAGAGATTCATCACGGCATAGAGGTTCAGATTGTCGCCCGGGAGACCCAGGTACTCCTCAGGCCAGTCCTGTCCGCGGACTATCGCCCCTGCTGCTACCAGGACTGCGAGGATCGATGTGATAATTAACTTTTTCATCTCTTTAATTTTATCTGAAGAATTGGCTCTTCACTGTTAATAAAGCAAAGGGCGTGCCAAACTGCATCAGGTGCCCATAAATTGGTGATTTGAGCAAGTTATTAATAAGATGTATGATATATTATGGTTCGGGAGGAAGCATATTGTTATCCACTGCGTTTTTTCGTATCTTGCAGGGGTTAAAATATTGAGATATGAAAGTGAAAGCTATAATATTGGTTCTGATGATTCTTGTGGCAGCAGGCCAGGCAGAAGGGCAGAAGAGAGTAAAAATGATGAAAGTCACAGGGACGGTCACCGATATCGAGATGCATCCGGTAGGCGGTGTCCTGATAGTGATTGACTTTCAGGATTCGGGCACCAAAACACGCAACGACGGTACCTATAAAATAAAGGTCAAACCTGATGTCAAGAGCGTCGGGGCCTACACCTCCAACATGGGATCGGCAGTGACAATGTTTGAGGGCCAGAAAGAAATTGACTTTGTACTTGACGGAACGGAGGCCATGGTGAATTTCGCTCCCGCGGTTCGTGAGGGTGAGAAGAAGATCGACATTGGATACGGTACGGTGAACAGTAAGGAAGTTATCACGGATGTGGGTTATATCGACGGGCAGACTGTTGACAACGCAGCCTACTCGAACATATATGATATGATCCAGGGCAAGGTGCCGGGAGTGGATGTTGTTGGCAATACAATCACAATCAGGGGAATAGGCTCACTCAATCTCAGCTCCGATCCCCTCTTTGTCGTTGACGGCGTTGCCGTCAGCTCAATAGACAACATCAGTCCCCGGGAAGTCAAGTCGATAACTGTTCTAAAAGGCGCCAGTGCTGCCATCTATGGTACCAGGGGTGCCAACGGCGTCATCCTCATTACCCTGATAGGATCCGGAAGGTAGACAGGCCTCACCCCTAAGCCGGTCTGATGGCAGATTTTTAAAACAATCGCAAAGTTCAGTTCATGGCCTTCAGGAAGATCATTGATTCGGTGCCGGCCTTTTACGAACCTTTTCTGCCGCAGGTATTTCAGACCATGATTCCGCCGGAGCCTTTCTCCGATTGTCTTAACTGTCCGATGATCTCTGCCAGCAGGAGTGAGATGAATGACAATCTCTCAAAGCCTTTTGCCCCCGACACTAAGTGCTGCACCTTCAATCCCCGGATTCCCAATTATATGGCCGGGGCAATACTCTCCGACACCGACCCCGCCATGGAGGAGGGCAGGAGAAGGATCGCAGCCAGGATAGAGGCGGGGGAGGGTATTTTCCCCAACGGTGTATATCCGACACCCCGCTACCATCAACTTTATCTTGAAAAAAGCAGGGAGGAATTCGGAAAGAGCAGGGAGCTGCTCTGTCCCTTTTTTCAGGAGGGCAGGTACAACTGCACAGTATGGAAGTACAGGGAGGCCATCTGTGCCATCTGGTTCTGCAAGCACCTGGCGGGAACCGGGGGAAGGGAGTTCTGGAATGCAGTGACTGATTACATGAAGTTCATGCAGGAGTCGCTTATCAATGTAAGTGCATACATGTGCGGACTCGAGCCTGTTGATCCCTACGGCGAGGGAGGCCGCCCGGCATACAGTGAACCGGCTGATCCGGATGAAGCAGCGGCAAAGTATCTTGAACTCTGGAAGGATTGGGCCGGTCATGAGACCGAATACTATATAAAATGCCATGAAATTGTTACAGGACTGGAAGATGAATATATCATGAGGATACAGGAGAAGGGTGCTCCGCTTGCACATAAGATCGAAAGCATTGCAAATGAAATAATCAAAGTGCCGGACTACCTGATGCTTAACAAAAAGTTGGTTGATGATGGCGGGGATGGATATTACCGGGTTGAGATCAGGAATTATATTGAAGTTCTGCAAAAATGGATCATATGGTCATTCAGGCTCCCCCGTGATATTCTGGATCTGTTCGACGGCACAAGAAAGACTTCCCTGGTGGTGCAACAAATTCTTGAATCCCAGAGAATCAGAATTGAGCCGGAGATCCTCATAGCGTTATACCGGCACGGAGTCCTGACAGTAGAAAAACTTGACATTGAATAATCAATGGTGTAAATTTGATAATTCCAAATCATCAGCCTATGAAGACAAAAGTTCTTTCTACTTTCTGCCTTGCATCGGTAATAATGCTGGCAGGCAGTTTCACGGTCAGGGAGAAGGAAGAGGCACTGACACCTTCCGTTGACTATTACCTTTTACAGGGCGATAAGGCCTTTACGGCTTTTATTTCGAACCTTCAGAAGATGGAAGCACTGGTCTATATTCCAAAGAGCAAGCTGACCAGTGCGAAAGCAATGAATCTAGCCCTTGTTCCGAAAGAGAAGGCAATTGCCGTCAACAAGCAGATGGCAAGGTCGGGTGATGACTTTGCACAGATTTTTCCGTCGGATGACAATACAGAAGAGGTCTCTCTTAACTTTGAGAAGATCGATATGGTCTGCTATGTGAACCGCAGTTCAGGATCCGATGACTGGAGGAATGCTGATCAATTGAAGATTAAATGGGATGCTGGCAGTCTCTTTCACAAAGTAGAATCGGTAACAATAGATGCTGCAAGGCCAGAGGAGCTCCAGATCAAGTGGCAGGGGAGCAAGGTGATGCAGGCCTATGTTCCTGTGGCATTTATCGATATACCCACGATCCGTTAGCCTGTAAAATCACAACCGATCCATTCTGATGTCCGGGGGGGGGGGTATGACTCTCTGTATCATCTAATCTTTGTCATAGCCGGCAAGATTATTGAAAGAGGTAAGAAAAGAAAGCGCAGGGAGCTGTTCCCTGCGCTTTGAGTTTATAGTCTGTGCTCCGGGCAGTACGCCCTGAGTCCTGTGCCCTTACCTTCTTGATGAGCGACTGTTGTTGTCGGAGCTTTTTGAGCTTTTCGAGCTTTTCGAGCTGCTGCTCTTGGAGGAGGTTCCGCTGCTGCGACTGTTGCCGCTGCTCCTTGAGACGGAACCGCTGCTCCGGTTGCTGCTGCCGCTGCTCCTTGAGACGGAACCGCTGCTCCGGTTGCTGCTGCCGCTGCTCCTTGAGACCGATCCGCTGCTGCGGTTGCTGCTGCCACTGCTCCTTGAGACGGAACCGCTGCTGCGACTGCTGCTGCTCTGTGACCTGGCAGCAGGAGCCGATGAACTCCTGGAGGCAGAGGGAGACGACTTCTGACTTGCCGACTGCCTTGATGATTGCGACCTTGTGGCGGTCGTGCCGGATCTCTGTGACGAGGTTGCAGGAGCACTTTTGACTGCCGAGGATGATGACCTGCGGTTCAGCTCTCCGCTCTGTGAGGCGGCCGACCCGGAGGTGCTTCTGTTCTGCACTGCAGTGGATGACCTGCGGCTTGCGTCACCGCCCTGGGCTGCTCCCGTCCTGGTGGTACTCCTGCTCTGTACTGCAGAAGATGACCTGCGGGATTCGCCATTCTGACCTGAAACCTGGCTGCCGGAGCTGCGCGAGCTTGTGGCAGACGAGCTTCTCCTCTGGCTGTCGGATGATGCTGCCGGACGGGCAGTGCTGCTTCGCGAGCCGTGAGTGCTGGAGTAGAGAGCCTCGCCGTCACGCCTCATCTCGGGACGAGAGTAGGTATTCTTGTAGTGTCCTTCGGTTATCCGTCGTGAGACGTTGGGAGAGTATGCCCTTACACTCTTGTAGTAATAGTCGTTGTAGCGATGGTACCTCGGACGGTCCCAGTAGCGGTAGTGCGCGTAGTAGTGGGGGTACCAGTGCGAGTGATATCCGTAGTAGAAGTGCCAGTAGAAAGGTCTCCAGGGTCTCCAGTAGACCGGATAGTAACCCCAGTACCACGATGAGCGCCAGCTGACGTAGTAAGGATTGTACATGAACCTGATCACCGGCCAGGCAGCGACTTCATAATATGTGGTAGTTACCACGGTGACATTGTCTCTGTAGACTGTCCTGCCTTTGTAGCCGGGATTAGGTGTTTCTGCATATATGGGTTCAACGATGTAGTTTCTTCCGTAAAGAGCCTCATCGCCGATGAGCTGTATCTGGACCGTCCCGTTGCTGAACTTCTCCACGGTGAAGACTGCCACATCCTGGTATTCGTTGCGGTCGAGAGCTGCACGCAGCACTATGTTGTGAACATTGCCGTCGACATAGTCGGATACGGTCAGGTAATCAACCATGTTGTCACCGTTAAGATCGAGGTTGTTGATCCGGGAGTTCTCGTCGTTGAGATTCCTCTCGAAGGCTTCGAGGGTCTCAGACTCCTGGAAAAGCTTCATCACTGCGTAGAGATTCAGATTGTCACCCGGGAGACCCAGGTACTCCTCGGGATAGTCCTGTGCCCTGACTGTCGTCACTGAGGCTAGCAGGATTGCGAGGATCGATGTGTAGATTAAATTTTTCATCTCTTTAAACTTTTTGGAAGAACTGTCTCTTCGGTTAATGAAATTCAAACATTATGCCAAAGATTTCTCCTGAGGCAGTTGGGGGTAGAGGGGTGACCGTTAATAAATGACCTGGGTGGTCATTTTTGCGAAGCAGCCAGCCTGCAGGGAGGGAATAGGCAGTAGTGTGATAATATGAGTACATTCATGAACAACGACCCGGTGGGTGTTTTAGTATAGCAGAGCGGTACGATGAAAGTAATTGATTCTCAGAAAATCTTCAGGAAGGCTGAAAACATGACTACGAACCCCTTCGGTCCGGGGTAGAGGGGATCAGAATACATCGGAAGAACATAGCTGACATCAGCCTCCAGCGTCATAAACGGCAGATTAAATGCTACCGGCAGGCCGAACTCCATCTCTATCAGGTCAAATTTCTTTGAATAGACGGTAGTGGTGGTCGGGACTTCTGTGGTGGTAGTGGTTGTTGTGGTGGTGGTGGTAGTTGTAGTGGTGCCGGTTCCGGTTGATCCCTGACCCTGACCCTGACCCTGTCCCATGCCGGATCCTGATGTGACCGGAACAGTGACCGGTGTAACCAGCGTCTGGGTCGTGGTAATCAGTTCCGTGCCCTCCATAATGCTGGCGGTGGTCAGGTCACCGAAAAGAAGGTTGGCATAGGGTCCGAATGAAAATGTGGCCTTTCCCCTGAAGAAAGAAGGGGTCTCGAAATACCTTGAGTTCTTCACCTGGAAGTAGGCAGGCGGTTCTCTCATCACGAAGGCACCGTATGATATTTCTGTATAGAGTATCCTCCAGTCGATGCCCAGTGTCAGGTCGGCATAGTTGAAATTATTGAAGAGAGTGTCGGTCAGGGCAGGTTTGACCATATACCTGTAAACGCCTGCGGAGATGTCGAACCACGAATTGAAATCATGACTGTAAGCCATGGATGCGCTGTAGAAGGAGGGAGCCTTCTGATCCAGTCCCGGAAGATAGAAGGCTGATCCCGTAAGGCTCAGCTCACCACCAATAATATATGACAGAGCCCCATACCCGAAAGGCATGTCACGTGAGATGGTTGAACCGAGATAGATCATGTTGCTTCCGTAACCCGTGCCGGAATAGAGGGAATGTTTATCCTTCTCTGTGGTGGCCTGCAGGGTGTCACCCTGTGCAACTGCGTTCAGCGGCAGCAACAGGAGCAACAGACCGTAAGATATCAGGCGGATAACTTGCATCTCAATGATTTGGCACAAAGGTACTCCTGAAAGATGAACAAATAATGAAGAAAAGTGTAGAATTAATATAAACCTTGCTGTTCCTCTGTACCTTTGTAATAAATTTTTCCGTCATGCGAACCATTGCAATAATATCATCGAGCGTCAGGAGTGGCCGCAACAGTCACAGGGTGGCGCTCTATTTCAGTAAATACCTTGAGGAGAATAAAATTGCGAAAGCAGATATCATTGATCTTGAGGAATATAATTTTCCTCTCTTTGATGAACGGCTGCGTCTGCAGAAAGATCCTTTACCCGGGGCAGTGGCATTTGCAGAGCGGATCCGTGGCGCCGACGGGGTGATAATAGTTGCTCCGGAGTACAACGGCAGCTATCCTGCCAGCCTGAAGAATGTTGTTGATCTTCTCTACGATGAGTGGCGAAAGAAGCCTGTTGCCATCACTACCGTCTCGGACGGTCCTTTTGGCGGTACACAGGTCATCACCTCGCTTCAGTTCACGTTATGGAAGATAGGTGCCTGGACTGTCCCGGCAATGTTCCCTGTGCCAGGGGTTACCAAAACTTTTGATGAAGAGGGTAAACCTGCAGACAGCTCTGCCGTTGATAAACGTGCTGCCAGGTTTATCAGTGAGCTTGTCTGGTGCATTGAAGCCACGGAACTGATGGCCGCCCGGTCATCCTCCTAGTCGTTACGTCTCTCTGCCGGCTGCTCTTCCGTTTCCTTTTCCGGCTCTTCCTCCGGTGGTTCGGATGTGATGTTGCCGAACTTATCGACGTAGGCGATCATGTTATCGAGTCCCCCGCCCGGGGAGTTTTCCTTGCGGTACTGCTTTTTCTTTTCCTTCTCTTTTCTCTTTTTAAGACGCTTCTCGGTCTTCTGCTTCTTGATGTAACTGTTGTTCGGTCCTGCCATATGCTTTCTGTGTTAGTTAATGAAAGTCAGCGCCTTGCCGCTGGCGCCTGCCCTGCCTGTACGGCCTATCCGGTGAATATAACTCTCCATATCCTTCGGTGCCTGGAAGTTGATCACATGAGAGACATCAGCAATATCCAGTCCGCGTGCCGCAACGTCAGTTGCCACCAGCACCTTAATCTTTCGGTTCCTGAATGATTCCAGCGCCTTGATGCGGTAGTTCTGCGATTTGTCGCCGTGGATTTCGTCTGCTGTGATGCCTGCCCGGCGAAGATCCCTGCAGATGCGACTGACACCCCGCTTGGTGTCGGCAAAGACCAGCACCTTTTCGAACGACTGGTCCCTCACCATGTTAAGGAGAACATCAATCTTCCTCTCGCCATCCCCAACGGTAATTATATCCTGGTCGATGTTATCGGCGCTGACGTTCTCATTTCTCACGCGTACCTCAAATGGGTCACTCATGAGGTGGCTGATCAGTGCTCTCTGGCTCTTGTCCTCCGTAGCTGAGAAGAGGATTGTCTGATTGCGGTTGCTCATGCCGTCGACCAGCCTCCTTATCTCTTCAGCAAAGCCCATGTCGAGCAGCCTGTCGAACTCATCGAGCACCAGTATGCTGAACCTGTTGAGGTTCAGAGCGCCCTGGCGCACCATATCGGCTATCCTTCCAGGAGTGCCGATGACTATCTGTCCCGGACGGCGCAGTTTGTCAATGTCGGCCCTGACGCTTGTGCCTCCTATCAGGCATGTGCTGAAGAGCTTAAGTCCAAAGGCGATGCTCCTGAACTCCTTGTCGATCTGCAGTGCCAGCTCACGCGTGGGCGAGACTACCAGCACGTTGCTGGCGGAATCCCTGCGAAGGAAGTTGTGTATCAGCGGAATGAGGTAGGCCCCGGTCTTGCCGGTGCCGGTCTGTGCCAGACCCATAAGGTTACGTCCGCCAAGGATGGCCTCAATGGTCCTGTCCTGTATCTCGGTGGGCTTCTCGTACCCTTTTTTCTGAAGGTTGAGGATGATTGCACTGTCGACGGGAAGTTCCGTTATCAGCCTCTCGGGCACATAGGCCACGAAAGAGGCCGGGGATGCCTTCCTGATGAATTGGTTTGTATTTACCGTGCCGGAGTTGATCTTCTTCCTGTTGTGTGTTCTTTTTATCGTGTCGTTATGACCTTGATTCTTTTTACCCCTCCATCGGGGTTCTCTGTAATATCCCATTAAATTAATAAATTGGTTAATGCCGCTGAAAAATCATTAACCAAATATCTGTTCAATGTGGTTATGTTCTCCTGACGAAATGTTATTCAGCGTAAACTAGTGATTGTAGAAAGAACTCCTCATGATCTGATCCTGAAGGAGATATGCTGACTATACAGATCTATTTTATGCTTAAATCGGTGCAAAGGTACTCATTA
>CALMRD010000196.1 GCA_937871625.1 uncultured Bacteroidales bacterium
ATACACAACATTGGTTGAGAAGGTCCCCTGCTTTACAAGCGGGTCGCCCTTCCTGAAAACTGCCGTTGCACAGTTGAATGATAACTCGTCAATCTCCGTCTCGCTGAGCGTGGATGCAGCCTTCGACTTGATCCCGCACAGCCTGCAAACAGTATCCATAGTCGCCGCTGTAATTATTATGTGATCTATATCACAAATTTAAACAATCAACCTCACACTGGAAAATTCAATCCGTATTTAATCTATGATTTTATTTGTGAATTAATTAACAGTAAAAAATCTGAATATGGAATCAAAGAAAATGTGTCTTGGTCTTTTTACGGGCAGTGTTGACAAACTCACGGCTGCCGGAGTTGTTATCTCAGGTGCAGCAGCTATGGACATGAAAGTTGACATTTATGTCCTGCTTCAGGGTGCCCGTGCCTTCAGGAAAGACATCGGTGATGATGCCGGCAAGCTTCAGATGGCTGAAAATCCTGCACTGAAAGAGGAATTCATGGAGTCACTGAAGAATCTCAAGGTGAAGACCTGGGTCGAATTCTTCAGGGAAGCCAAGGAGATAACCGACGTAAAAATCCATATCTGCGGACTTGCAGGCAAGATCTGGGGCGGTGAGAAACTCGATGACTTCATTGATCTGGCCGACGATATCTGTGGTATCGGAGCCTATCTGAGCTCAGCAGAAGAGGCAGACATCAATCTCTTTATTTAATGCAGTGATCCGGGTCATTCAGAAACCCTGAATCCGGGAAGCAGCAAACGAAATCAATTCTGATTGAAAAAAACTAAAAATCAAAATCATGACAGCAGAAGAATTACAGGGTCTGAAAGTGACCAAGAGTGTAGATGCCAGAGGCACAGCATGCCCCGGGCCGTTGCTTGAAGCAAAGAAGGCTATTGGGACCATCATGCCCGGAGAGATTATGGAAGTACTCTCCGCAGATGAGGGCACAAAGGTTGACATCCCGAAGTGGTGCACAAAACAGGGACACGAATATCTGGGAACAATTGAGGAGAGCGGATACTTCAGGATTTTTCTCAAGAAGAGCTAGATATGGCCGGTATAAGTACCAAAAGTGCCAGGATACTGGTATTTTCAACCGAAAAGATATCTGATCCCGCCATTGATATGGCGGGATTATTAAAGCTCCACTACCCTCCTACTGTTTATACTATCTCAGTGCCCTGCTCCTCCGGCATCAAGCCTGCCTGGATTCTTCACGCCTTTGAAAAAGGCTTTGACGGCGTCTTCATCGCTGCTGACGGCAGCGACTGCACCTATGGTGAGAGCTGCACTGTGAAGACTGGGCGCCTGGTGAGCATGACCCATGAGATCATGAAGGAGAAGAAACTTGAACCTGCACGACTGCGTATGGCGGCAATCTGTTCCGTCTGCAGCGAGGCCTTTGTAAAGCAGATCAAGAGTTTCAACCAGTATTTGCTTCAAATGACACAGAGCTGATCATGGCAGAAAAAATTTTCAAAGATTCGTTTGATGCACTGGTAATAGGCGGCGGCATCGCGGGCGGCGAGGCAGCGCTGAACCTGGCAAACAACGGATTCAGGGTGATTCTTGTCGAGAAGGATCTCTCCATAGGCGGAAAGATGATTCACCTGAGTAAGGTCTTTCCAACACTCGACTGCTCGGCATGTATCACAACACCCAAGGTATCGGAGATATCACGGCACCCGTCCATTACCATCCTCACCGGCAGTGAGGTAAAAAAGATTGTAAAAAGGGGGAAAAATGACTTTGAAGCCATGGTCATCAAACACCCGCGATATGTCAGGGAGGAGGACTGCACGGGATGCCAGCTGTGTGAGCAGGCCTGCCCGGTTGTGGTGAATGACCAGTACCAGTATGACATGGTGGGGCGCAAGGCTGCTTACATTCCATTCAGCATTGCCAGCCCCAGGGTGGCAGCCATAGACATTGAAAACTGCACCCTCTGCGGAGCGTGCGAAAAAGCCTGTCCGACCAAATGCATCGACTTTACCCAGGAGGCAACAGAATATCAGCTGAGCTTGCGCTCGGTCATCATTGCCACGGGCTTTAACCTGTTTGACCCGCTTAAGATCGAACGGTTCGGATACGGGAAGATGAAGAATGTAATAACATCAATGCAGATGGAGAGACTGCTTGCCCCCACCCGCCCATACAACACCGTGCTTCGACCGGGCGACGGCAAGATGCCGTGCAGGCTGGCCTACGTGCTATGCACAGGGTCCCGTGACATTACCGTGGGCAACCCTATCTGCTCTCAGATATGCTGTATGTACTCCATAAAACAGGCACAACTTCTCATGGGTGCCCTGCCCATGGCCGACGTGACAATCTATTACATCAACATCAGGTCGTTCGGCAAGGGCTTCGAGGAGTTCTACGACCAGGCCAAAGGCATGGGGGTCAATTTCGTCAAGGGGAAAATAGGTATGATATCTGAAAAGGAAGACGGCGACCTGATCCTCCGGTATGAGGACATAAACGACAATGTCGTGAAAGAAGCCAGCCATGACATGGTGATACTCTCCGTGGGTGTGGTTTCCAATCCTGATAACGCCGCCTTTTTTGACAGTGGCCAGCTCAGGCTTGACCCGTTTGAATTCGTCTGTCAGACAGACCTCCTTGCCAGCCCGGCAAGAACGAGCATCGGCGGCGTCTTCGTGGCCGGGACTGCCTCGGGCCCGATGGACATACCCGACTCAATACTCTCGGCAGGAGCAGCATCATCAGAAGCAATGAGTTATATAATCCGAAAGTGATGAACAGGAAATTAGGCGTATACATATGCCATTGCGGCGGTAACATATCAGACTATGTGGATGTGGAAAAGGTGAAAGCCGCAGTGGAACACGATGAGGGTGTCTTTCTTGCCAGGACTACCATGTTTGCATGCAGCGACGCAACACAGAAGGAGATGGTCGAAGATATCAATGCCAACCAGCTTGATGGCATCGTTGTGGCCTCATGTTCACCCAAGCTTCATCTCACCACTTTCAGGGCTGTGGCTGAACGGGCAGGGCTCAATAAGTACAATTATGTTCATGCCAACATCAGGGAACAGGTCTCCTGGGCTCACTCTGACAACAAGACAGGAGCAACGGAGAAGGCCATCCACCTAGTAAAATCTGCTATAGCCAGGGTGCGACTGGCCGAGTCACTCGATCCGATCACCATACCTTCCAGAAAAGCAGTTGCGGTAATCGGAGCAGGTATATCCGGAATGAGGGCTGCCATTGAACTTGCTGATATGGGCTGCCCGGTCACCCTCATAGAAAGAGAACATTTTGTCGGCGGTCGTGTGGCACAGTGGGACCTGCTCTTCACCACTGATCAGACCGGGAAGGAGCTGGTTACCCGTCTCTATGATGACATTGCAAAAAGAAGCAACATAAGACTGCTTACCGGTGCAGAAGTAATTGAAAACACTGGAAACATAGGGGATTTCACTCTGAAGGTGAAAGTGACCCCCCGCTACATCAATGAAAGATGCGATGAAGGCAACCTGCAGAGAGCCATTGACGCCTGCCCGGTTGAAGTGCCTGATGACTTTAACTTCAACATAACCACCCGGAAAGCTATATATCACAACTTCCCCAGCGAGTACCCGCAGTACCCGGTGATTGATATTAAGAACTGCACCAGGTGCGGCGAATGCGAGAAGGTTTGCGGCAGCATCGACTTCTCGCAGCAGGAGAAGACAGTGGAAGTAAAAGCCGGATCAGTTCTGATGGCAACCGGATTTGATCCGTACAATCCTTCTGAAGGTGAGTTCGGCTACCTGCAGTTTGACAATGTGGTCACCCTGCCTCAGTTCAAGCGTATAATCGATATGTGTGAGGAGAAGCTGACATTCAGGGGAAAGGATATACATAACATAGCATATATCTATTGCGTGGGAAGCAGGCAGGTGGAGGCCGGTGCAAGCTCTGCAGGAGGCAGTGCAACCGACAGGTACGAGGAGGCCAGTCGCGATATCTCAGGCGAGAACAGGTATTGCTCACGCTACTGCTGCACCTCCGTCATACATTCAGCCATAGAGACGAAAAAGCGCTTCAGAGCCGTAAACAACTACCACTTTACAAGGGGTATAAGAACATATGGTAAGCAGGAACTGCTCTACAACGAATCACTGAAGATGGGTGATATCTACCTGCAGTCGTACGAGAACGACCCTCCCTCAGTCATCAGGGAAAACGGAAAAACCACTGTCAGAATCAACGATATCATGACAGCAGGCAAGGAGATAAGCGTGAACGCTGACCTGATTGTGCTTGTCACAGGTATGGTGCCAAGATCAGACAACAGGATTGCATCACTTTTCAAGCTGCCGAAGGGAAGGGATAACTTCTTCAATGAGATCCACATGAAGCTCAGGCCGGTTGAGACGGTGATAGACGGTGTTACAATCTGCGGCGCCTGCCAGGGTCCGAAAAATATTACAGAGTCAGTAAACTCGTCTCTCTCTGCCGCTACAAAGTCGTTTTCCTATGTGAGTAAAGGCGAGCTGGAGCTCGAGCCGATAATAGCCAGGGTTGATGCTGCACTCTGCACCTGGTGCGGCAAATGCATGGAAGCCTGCCCGTTTGACGCCGTAAAAAAGGTTGTTGATGGAGGTAAGGAGATCGCTGCAATTAATAACTCCGTCTGCAAGGGGTGCGGAATGTGCCTGCCGGTCTGCCCGGTAAATGCCATTGACCTTGTTGCATACTCCGACCAGGAAATGGAGACAATGATAAACGCTCTTGCTGAGGATATTAAGTAACCACCAGGTACCAGGAAGAAATACCAGCCATGGAAGAAAAACAGGGGAAAACCTATAAAATACTCCGCGAGAAACGCGAAGTACCGGATAGAGTGAAGGAGAAACTGAAAGAATATACCAGGACAAAAAAATCGATCCTCGATGCCCTGAAAGAGGGTGAGATGACTGTCGTGCAACTCTCCCAAAAACTGGGAATACCCTCGCACGAAATGGTGTTCCATCTCATGACACTCGTTAAGTACGGAAGTGTCCAGACAGGCACAATTGACGATATGGACGAGTTTTTCACCTATAAAATCAAATCGTAATGGCTGCAGCAGATACAATGTTCGGGGAAAGCCTGAAAGAATTCGGCGCATTTGATTTTAACGCATGCTATAACTGCGGCACATGTACTGCAGTATGTTCACTCTCGGATGAGCAGAACTCATTTCCACGCGAGATGGTGAGATTCAGCGTACTGGGACTGAGGGATGACATCCATTCATCAGTAAAACCCTGGCTCTGTTACTACTGCGGCCAGTGCAGCACACACTGCCCCCAGGATGCCAAACCGGCAGAACTGATGATGTCACTCAGACGATACCTGACCTCTGTATATGACTGGACAGGACTAGGAAGAAAGTTGTATACCTCAAAGGCATGGGAGTTCGGATCAATAGCCATCCTTGCTCTGTTGATCCTCGTCCTGTTCCTCTTCCTGCACGGCCCGATGACCACGGAACTGACGGACCAGGGAGGTGTGAAGCTCAACACCTTCGCACCGTGGAAACAGGTGGAGATAGGCGACTGGATCATGGCCGGCATGCTCAGCTTCTTCCTGCTTTCAAACATCTTCAACATGTACCTGAAGATAGTGAGGAAGAACAAGGGACTGAAGATACCGATTAAGCTCTGGTTTACCGAACTTTACAATCTGATTGTCCATTTTGCCACCCAGAAGCAGTTCTCAAAGTGTGACACACTGGGTACCGGCAAAAAGTTCACCTTCAGTTCCTATTGGATAATACACTGGTTCCTGATGAGTTCATATGTGATCATGTTTATCATGATAGTCTTCTTCCTGGGATGGTTTCAGACTGACAACATCTACCACTGGACACATCCGCAACGATTGTTTGGCTACTATGCCACGGCAGGACTGCTGACCGGGGTAGTCTGGTTCTTTGTAGCACGTTTCAGAAAGAGTGATGAGAAGAGCAAACATTCACACATAACCGACTGGACCTTCCTGGTCCTGCTCTTTCTCACAACCGTCACCGGAATACTGGTTCAGATCTTCAGGATCAACGGGATGCCCTACCCAACATATTACACCTACGTAATTCATCTGATGGTGCTATTCCCCATGCTGATGATTGAGGTGCCCTTCTCCAAATGGTCGCACCTGGCTTACAGACCTTTTGCCATCTATTTTGACCGGGTTGTGCAGGCAGCAAAAAAAATAAAGTAATCTGCCGTAAGGTTGTTAAATTTGTAAGATCATCTCTGTCGGGGTGAAACGCCCGGAGGGGTCTTACTTTTTTTTCGGATGCCAAACAGGAGAAGATACAGACACATCAAGATGCCTCCGCCGATGGAGGGATACAAGCCCTTCGGCGTGCCCATGCGGGAGCTGGAGTCTGTTGTCATGTCAATTGAGGAATACGAAGCGCTGCGCCTTGCCGACTATGAAAACCTCACTCACGAGGAAGCTGCAGTGAGAATGAATATTTCACGCCCCACATTTACAAGGCTTTATGACAAGGCCCGCAAGAACGTTGCCAAAGCCTTCGTCGAGGGCAAGGCGATTATTATCCGTGGCGGCACCTTCATTTCCGGTGAGTACTGGTACAGGTGCAAAAACTGTCACGAGACCATTGTGTCAGATACACCCGAAGAGAATTGTGACAAATGCAATTCTCCCAATATCACCAAAATTAGCGGCAAGGACGACAATGCAACTGATGATTCGGTGACCGGCAAATGAAATTATCAGTACTAACAGAAAACAATGCCGGAACGCTCACCGCGGCGGAACACGGCCTCTCATACCTGATCGAATCTGACGGCACCAGGATTCTGTTTGATACCGGCCAGAGCGACCTCTTCCTGAAAAATGCCGCCATAATGGACGTCAGCCTGGAAGCCATTGACATGATAGTGCTCAGTCACGGACACTATGACCACGGAAACGGACTGGAACATCTCCCTGGAGGCACCCTGCTCTGCCATCCCGGATGCTTCATCAGGCGATACCGGCAGAGCGACAACTCCTATATCGGCCTGAAAAAATCAAGGGAACAACTTGCCGGGCAATTCAACCTGATAACATCGCGGGAACCGTTCAGGATTACTGTGTCAATCGTTTTTGCCGGGGAGATCCCCAGAATTACACCTTTTGAGTCACAGACAACCCAATTTGTGCTCGAAGATGGCACCCCCGATTTTGTTACGGATGACAGCGCACTCATTCTTACGCTTCCACAGGGTCTCTTTATTATTACCGGTTGCGGTCATGCAGGAATTGTCAACACTATAGAACATGCATCTGCAATCACCGGGATTGATACAATCTACGGCATAATGGGCGGGTTCCATCTCAGGGAAGAGGACCAACAGACAATCGAAACAGTTAATTATCTGAAGAATAAAAAGGTCGCAAACATAATCCCATCGCACTGCACATCCGGTTCTGCCCTTGCCAGATTCCGTTTAACCTTTGATTCCAGACCTGTCAGGACAGGTGATATTCTCTCATTCTGAAACCAGGAGTAATAATTAATACGGTATTTTCTCAAAAAAACAGCATTGAAATGAACATATGTTCATTTAATTTATTATATTTGACTGTTGAAAAATCAATATGTCGAACTTAAAGAATATGAATTTATGCCATTAGGAGATCGTACCGGACCTTCGGGAACAGGTCCCGGAACCGGAAGAGCAATGGGTTATTGCTACGGATATGATTCACCCGGCTACACCAAGGGTCAGGGAAGAGGCATGGGCCGCGGAGGCTGGTCAGGCTACGGCAGGGGAATGGGTCGTGGTCGCGGCTTTATGGCTGGCAGAGGCTGGGGCTTCAACGCTCCGGGTTTTGCGCCGGGATATCCTGCTGCAATGCCTGCCATAGGAAAGGATGAGGAGATCAAGATGCTGAAATCGCAGATTGAATACCTCTCCAACGAGCAGAAAAACATCGAAAAAAGGCTCAAGGAGCTGGGCAAAGAGTAGCAGAAGAGATCTGACACAGTCAGAGAGGAGAGCTTTATTGCGATCAGTTTAAGATCAATTCTTTCGGTGCCGGAAGATCAGCATATCTTCAGATATGCGGGGTTTTCCGGCACTTTGAGTTTTTTGCCGTTAAGCCCGTCATACTTGGTATCGGGATTATAACTGATGCCCAGTTTGTCAAGCAACGGTTCCACGGCTACCTCGTGTGTCTGCAAGCCTATATCCCACGTATCGTAGCCGAGAAGCAATCCTGCAGGCTCCTCGTATACCCTTTTGCCTAAGCCCTTCATTTTATCCGGAAATCCCGCAGATAAAATTTGTGTCCCTCGTAGAAAGTGCGTTTTATGAGCCTCTGGCTCAACAGTGACTCAACGATGCTGAAGGCAGCACCGTTCTTTGCCAGCAACTCCATGAGCGAATCCTCCCTGAGCGGGTGGACAGCGGTGATATTTAGTATGTCTTCATAAATGTTGCCCGTAAAGCCTGTGTCAACCCCTTCGAAGCCGGTGAGCAGTTCGGTATCTATATCAGCCTCCCTGAAGATCTGCCAGGCGATATTCACACTCTCCACCCCGGGTGCCATAACACCCTTTTCAGCAGGAGGCCTTATGGGTATCGAGATGTAGGCTTTCCCGGCTTTCATGGCAGTGATAATTGCAGCTACACCCCTGAGGTTTTCCTGGCTGTCGTTTATACCCTTGCATAGAAGGGTCTCCGTCCTCAGGTTCCCCTTATATTGACCTGCAAACAGCATCGCCCCTTCCAGCAGTGTGTCAAATGCCAGCCCCTCGGCGGGACGGTTCACCCTCTGCCAGGTAGCGGCGTCCGCAGCGTCAATCTTAAGTGAAACCCAGTCTGCCTTTGATAGCTCGCTGCGAACCTCAGAATCGGACAGCATTGAGGAGTTGGTGATGACCGCAATCGGGACATCCAGGTTCCGAAGCATCTCGATTGATCTCCCGAGGTTTATGTCGAGCGTGGGCTCCCCATTGGAGACAAATGTCAGGTAATCAGGCTTGTCGCCCGGCGAGAGTTTGCCAAGGTGGCTCTCCGTCTCACGGAAAATCTGCTCAGGGGTGAAAAACAGCTGCCTGGTAAGGGTGGGGTTCCTTGTCTGTCCCACC
>CALMRD010000197.1 GCA_937871625.1 uncultured Bacteroidales bacterium
CGCTCTGCCGTCTCAGGCTTTTCAAGAAGATATGCAACCTGAACATAAATTCGCTCACCTCCGCGATTGGCTATGAAGTCAATTTCTTTGCCGTTTTCCGATCCAACCGTTACCTCATAGCCGGCAGTCCTGAGATGAAGAAAAACAATGTTCTCCAGCATTTTATGCACATCAGCCAGATTGTATCCTGCGATGACATTCCTGATTCCGGTGTCACCGAAGAAATATTTCTCTCCTATTTCAAAGAGTCTCTTCCCCCGGATACCCGTTCGCCTTACCCTGTGTATCATGAAAGAGGATTCAAGGTATCCGATATAATCTATCACTACCTGAGTTGAAATATTTATCTTCTGTGATTTCAGATATTCGCTGATTTTTTTCGCGGAGACTATGCTTCCGGTATTATCGGCAAGAAAAAGAACCAGGCTCTCCAGGAATTTAACATTCCGTACATTATACCTTGCCACCACATCCTTCAGCAGAATGGTATTATAGATAGTATTAAGATACTCATTGATAACATTTATGTCACTTCCAAGATGGATCAGATAGGGAAGACCTCCTTCGCGCAGGTATGTCCTGAATGAATCTGAGGAATCAGCGGCATCGCGAAACATCAGGTATTCGGAATAACTCAGACCATACACCTTTATCTCAATGTAACGTCCCGCCAGAAGAGTTGCCAGCTCACCTGACAGGAGCTTTGCGTTGCTACCAGTACAGTAGATGTCAAATTTCTTCCTTGTGGACAGGTCTCTGAGCGCTATTTCAAATGAATCAATATCCTGGATCTCATCGATGAACAACGCCACCTTCCCTTTTCCCTTTGAATGAAGGCCAACATATTCAAGAAGCGAAACATGGTCAGTAATCGAGGTGAACTCATGCTGCTCCTTATTAATGAAAATAATGTGGGTGCCGGGGTCCTTCTCCATTATAAGATCCCTTACCTGCATCAGCATGCAGCTCTTGCCAACCCTCCTCTGGCCGGTAATTACCTTTATCAGGCTCTTGCCGATATAAGGCTTTATTCTGTCAATATATAAAGGCCTCTCAATGTAGTCTTTCATACTTCAATCTTATCTTATGCTTTTGCAAATATAATACTTTTCGTCAATTATACCTGATGTTTAATGATATTTTATCTGATTCGTCAGTCATGCTGTTCAACCATGCTATTTTGAAGCCTGTCGATTGCTTTGTTATGAATTCCAACAACTGTATGCTTACAACTCCATGGACTTCAGACGTCCATAATGACGACTTCTATCCTGCTGACAGGCAGTAGCCAAAACCAGCCCCCGATCCTGCACCTGTCCGCGCAGGTGTTAATTTTGCCTATTTTTGGTGTTAACGTCCTGAGATGCAAACAAGATTTTAAACATAACAGGTAAACAATTATGGAAGCAGATAAATACAAACCGGTAATCAGATATTCTCTAATGCTTGTGCTTTTAAGTATCTCCATATTAAGCAGTTCCCAGGAGTTGCCAGATATGGTATATTTCGGTGAGGAGTTCTTTTTACTGGAAGGCACCGAAATTGCCGATTCCCTTAAAGAAAATCGCTATGATCGGTTGCCGCTTTCATATAAGGACATTGTCCGGAAACCCCTGTGGGACTTATCCAAATCTTCAGCAGGCCTTTCACTCAGGTTTCATTCCAATTCAAGCCGTATAAGCGTGAAATGGACTCTTTTATTCAATAACAGGATGAATCACATGGCCGAAACAGGTATCAAGGGCGTTGACCTGTATTTCAACAATAACGGTAAATGGCAATACCTCAATACTGCCAGACCGGTTAATATTGAAAACGAATTTATGCTGATAAAAAATATGCCGGACGAAATGAGAGAGTATAAAATGTATTTACCTCTTTATGATGGCATTAAAAATATTGAAGTAGGAATTGATTCTAACAGTGTGATTGAAAAACCTGCGGTTGGCAATTCCAGGTCGATTATTTTCTACGGGACCAGTATCACCCAGGGTGGTTGTGCGTCTCGTCCCGGGATGGCACATACCAATATTATTTCCAGGAAATTAAATATTGACTGCATTAACTTCGGGTTCAGCGGAAACGGAAAGATGGAGCAACCGATAAATGAATTGATCTCCGGATTTGATCCATTATTCTATGTTATTGAATGTTTGCCAAACATGACCACCGAGCAGGTTACTGAGAGAACTGTCCCTCTTGTGAAGACCATCCGCGAGAAACATCCTGAAACTCCAATAGTCTTTGTGGAAAATTTCATTTATGAATCGCTGGCGCTGAATAGTGTGGAAAACTCCATAATGATTGAAAAGAATGCATCCCTGAGAAAAGAATATGATAAAATGATTGAGGCCGGATTCAGTAATATTTTTTATATAACCAGTGACCATGCGACAGGTGATGATCATGAAGGAACTGTTGACGGTGTGCACTTTACCGATCTGGGATTCCTCAGGTATGCTGAATTTCTGATAGATAAATTCATTCTGTTTGGTCTTATAGAAAGAATGGATTATTAACTTTAACCTTTCTCTTATGAAGATAGCAATAATCGGAGCAGGCGGGGTTGGCGGATACTTCGGGGGGAGACTCGCCAAAGCAAACTTTGATGTCACATTCCTCGCCAGAGGTGAACATCTCCGGGAGATCCAGCAAAACGGCCTCCGGGTAAAGAGTATAAACGGTGATTTTATTATTGAAAACCCGCAGGCAACAGACAGCATACAGAAGATTGGTTTCGCAGACATAGTCATACTTGCCACAAAAGCCTGGCAGGTACGTGACATTTTTCGTGAACTTGCGTCGATTGTAAAGAAAGATACAATAGTCCTGCCGTTACAGAATGGCGTGCTTACAGCAGAGGAGCTGGCTGAGAACATACCGTCAGCGAACATTATTGGGGGATTATGCAAGATAATAAGCAAGGTTGAATCACCGGGAGTGATAAACCATTTTGCCCTTGAACCGACAGTCATTTTCGGGGAATTCGATTCCCGGGGAACTGAAAGGGCTGAGCTGCTCAAATCCGTTTTTGACAGGGCTGAAATTAACTCAATTATTTCGGATGACATAACTGCGGACCTGTGGAAAAAGTTCATAGCAATCTGTGTCAGCGGTTTGCTTGCTGTAACCAGAACCAATTACGGTGAACTGAGAGAACTGAAGGAGACCCGCCAGCTTATGACAGAACTGATCCGGGAGATTTTTACATTATCGCAACGCCTGAAGATAAACATTGAGCCTGAGTTTCCGGACAAGCTGATCTCGCTTATTGATACCTATCCCTACGAAACCACCTCTTCGCTGACCAGGGATGTATGGGACGGGAGGCCGTCAGAAATTGAATACCAGAACGGGACTGTTGTAAGACTCGGGGAGAAATACGGTGTGGCTACCCCTGTCAACAGGTTCGTTTACAACTGCATTCTGCCAATGGAAATCAAAGCCAGGAAGAAAATGACTAAGAGCAATGACAGGAATTAAACCCGAACTATTGTCTCTTCAAATAGATTTCCCGATCTGCCACTTGTAATCCGCGAGTAATAATGCAGTGAAATCTGTAGATTCACAAGCAGAATAACCAATCAGTTTCGTATCGGTATGAAATCTTCCCATATCCCTGCTTTCTATGACCCCGGAATGTCTCTTGATCAGGAGAAATGGCAAGGTTATACGCAGACACCTGCAAAACCAAAGCTTATGATGGAGTACCTGGAAAGGAAAAACCTCATGGAGTACTTCCGGATTAAGGACGATTGGCCTCCATTCGACAGGGAGGATTTCTATATCGCCCATACCAGGGAGATGGTGGACAATTTCTTCGACAGAGGGAAAACATCCAGGATTCTCAATATGCAGTGGTCACCTGAGTATGCTGAATCTGTCCGATATGAGAACGCAAGCCTGTACTATGCAATCCGACATGCAGTCCTCCATCCGGATGAGGTTTGTTTCAGTCCTTCAGCAGCCTTTCATCACGCCAATCCAACCCGCGGGGCGTTATTCTGTGCATTTTCAGGTCAGGTTAAATCAAGGTGCAGATTTCAATTTGGATGCAACTATTTTAAATTGGATCGTCTTT
>CALMRD010000198.1 GCA_937871625.1 uncultured Bacteroidales bacterium
TCTTCACCGGTGCCATCAGCCAGAGCGGCGGATCATTCGGGCCGGTGAGAGACGGCAGGGGCATGGGAGAGTATATGGCCACACTGAAGGGTGCTGAACAGCAGGGGATTGAGTTTGCCGAAAGAATGGGAGCACGGGACCTTGAGGCACTCAGGACAGTACCGTATGACAGATGGCTCGATGACCCGCTGTCACAGATGGGTGGTTTCTGGCCAAACGCTGACGGCTATGTTATTACCGGAGACCAGTACAAACTATACCAGGATGGCAACTACAATGATGTCAACGTTATTATTGGCACCAACTCGGATGAGGGGTCAATGTTCGTTCAGCCGATGGAGCCGGAGCAGTATGCCGATTTTATTAAGGCACGCTTTGGTCCCATGGCTGAGAGGGCGCTTGAGCTCTATCCGGGCAATGACCAGATCGAGGTCTATCACTCCATGTCAGACATTTTCCGGGAGACAGCCTTCGCCTGGCCCTCCTGGGCCTGGGCACGGCTACAGACAGAGACAGGCAGCTCGAGGGTATACACATATTACTTTGACCAGTTCAGGGCGGAACCAATCTTCCCCGATGGCCCGGCAGCCAGGGGTGCCGCTCATGCCTCGGAGATGGCATACGTCTTCGGGAAAATGGGTCTGAACCCCGGTGTGCAGGCCACAGAAGAGGAGCAGGCCCTTTCAGACATCATGATCAGGTACTGGACCAACTTCGCGAAGAGGGGCGACCCCAACGGTGAGGGCATGCCGGAATGGCCCCTGTTCAGCGAGGGTGAGGAGACGGTACTCTGGCTCAGGGGTTCCGAACCGGAGACAATAGCAGTCCCAAATCTTGAAAAACTGAATTTTATGGATGAATATTTCCGGTGGCTGCGTCAAAAATAGCTATCATTACGCCGGAAGATTGAAACATGAAGAACATTGCAAGCGTAGTCTTTGACATCGGCGGTGTACTGATCGACTGGAACCCCAGGCACCTGTTCAGAAAAGTGTTTGAAAGCGAGGAGGAGATGGAGTGGTTCCTTTCCAACATTTGTACATACGAGTGGAATGTACAGCAGGACGGCGGCAAGCTATTCAGCGTGGCCACCGCTGAGCTGTCGGCACAATACCCTGAGTACAGTGACAAAATTGCCCTCTATTACGGCCGCTGGGAGGAGATGCTCGGCGGGGAGATCACAGGGACAGTCAGGATCTTCAGGGAGCTTAAATCGGCCGGAATGCCCCTCTACGCTCTTTCAAACTGGTCACATGAAGCCTTCCCGGTGGCCTATGAGCGGTATGATTTCATGAAAGAATTCGACGGCCTGGTGGTCTCGGGTTACGAGAAGCTGCTGAAGCCTGATCATGCAATCTACCGTGTGCTGATGGAGAGGTATGGTGTAAATCCCTCGGAGTCGGTCTATATTGATGACAACAAACCAAACGCCGATGCTGCGGCAGAACTGGGGTTTCACACAATTCATTTCCAGTCGTCTGATCAGTTGCGTGAGGAGCTTACCCGGCTTGGTCTGAAGGTGTAGGGTCATCAGGTTCGCTTTGATAAACACAATTCTATGGACAAACCATTATTGACAGATCCGGCAGTGCCTCCTTCCCCGGAGGTTCTTCAGAGTGCACTGGGTGCGAGCTACCCGGTATATGAAAAGATGCTGGCGGTCATAACCGGTGATCCATACGGACTTGTGCCGGAATGGAGATACTACAATGACGGTAAGGCCTGGCTCTGCAAGGTAGTCTTTAAAAAGAAGACAGTATTCTGGTTGTCAGTCTGGGATGGCTCTTTCAAGACGGGATTTTACTTTGCGGAAAGACACATCCGGGGTACCCTCGAGCTGGAGATAGACGACAGCATCAAGGAGAAGCTGAAGAAAACGGAACCGTCCGGCAAACTGTACCCCGTAGTTATTGTCATTGATACAGAACAGCAACTTTCAGATCTGCTGAAGATCATAGAATTTAAAAAGGGATTGAAATGAGCATGGGTTATTGAACGTGTGAACCAAAAATACTCATCTGTAAATTTGTCCGCCCCGCTCAAACCTGTAACTTCCTGACCCCAACTTAACCACCATGAATCCATCTTCGCGGCCGGCGATTTTTATCTCCTTCACCTGCGTCATCGGCCGGCCTCCTTCGAGAATGGAATCCTGATCATCAGCGGGGATATAAACTGTTGCGGTTGTATTGGCAGGGATCTCAACATCAAGCGTCAGTTTTCCATTCTCAATTCTCCATTCGCTGCTCAGTTTTCCGTAGTAGGTGTCAAGAGATGCCGAGACATGGGTGAACCCTCCGCCTATGTGAGGCTTTATTATGCTGTGTTTATAACCCGGGGCCTCTTCCCGTGTGTCAAGTCCTGCCATCACACGGTACATCCAGTCGCCTATGGCGCCGTAGGCATAGTGGTTAAAGGAGTTCATGCCGGGGTTCTGGAAGGTGCCGTCAGGCTTCTGTCCGTCCCATCTCTCCCAGATAG
>CALMRD010000199.1 GCA_937871625.1 uncultured Bacteroidales bacterium
GAAGCCGAAGAGGAAGAGGAATAGGAAGAGGTTTCCAGAACGCTATATGGTTTTTATCAGGCAGGGCCGCTGGTTGCAGCGGCCCTTCTGCTTTGATACGGCAGACCATTGTCTGGCCGCCGCCTGCAGTGACCCTGCAGATCTGCGGCAGACACTCTGCTGCCCTGATGCAACTGATCACGGTCCGACAGGCAGATGCTGCAGTCAGACTGTTTTACGGCAGGCGTTCAGCTGCTGCTGCTGAGTCCGGCTCCCGGAAACGGAAGGGATTTGGGACCCTGCCCGTACGCCCGTCTGAAAAATGGATCAGCAGTGTGTCGGCGTTAACGTAACCGAAGATTTCGCCGGGAGTAGTCAGTGTGTCAACGTACCATATCGCAGCCACCTCATCGCCATTCTCATCGAGTCTGGTTTCAAATCCCACCACCCCTTCGTCATTTGAAAGATGACTGATAAGGTAGTTGTACATGTCGGCATGCTCAGAATTGGATCCTACAGGCAGGAGATAACCGGAAATTATTTCCTCAGTGTAATCGGAATATCCGTTGAAGAACGATGATTTGGGTGTGAACATCTCAGAGGCATACTCCCTGATAGAGATAGTAGCCGAAGCATCTTCGAATGAGATAACCCTGTAAGGAAGCTTCACATGAAACACATTATCATTGGAGGTGAAAGTCAGGTTCTTTGACTCAATAACCTCCGTCAGGGCATCCCTGCCGGGCTCCTTGCCGGCCGGGAAGTATATTCGCACTATCACCGGGCAGGCAAATTCGGTCTGGAAACCACATGCCTCGGTCTTCTGGTTGAGCAGATGCTGCAGGTAGGTGGCATCCAGCGGATCAAAGAACTTATCAATTGTGAGCGTATAGTAGGTAACTGAGTCAACATCCTTCGTCACTGCCCTTATGACACGTTTCACCGGTACGAACATAAGCTGCTGCAGCTTCTCATCGTCATAGAGGGAGGTATCATAGAGCACCCTCACCTTATGGTTGGCCACGAAGGTGGAGACACCGTATATGCCTTCATGTCTTCGCATCTGGTTGGCAAAAGCCGTTGAACTGCCGAAGCACTTGATGTTCTTAAGTCCCTCCATCTCAAAGACGCCGGCACTCTCAATCTGCTCAGGGGTGCCCCACTTCTGGTCTATGGTAGGCAGCTCGAACAGGGTGCCTGCTGCAATGCCAAGGATGATAAGTGCTCCCAGCACTGCTGCCGGCAGCCATTTCATATTCTTTTTGTTGATCAGGAGTGTATCCTTCTCGGGACATGCATGGAGGCAGTCGCCGCACAGTGTACAGTCAGTATGGGTCACCTTCTCCATCTGTGCCACGTCAATACCCTGGGGACAGGTTTCCGAACAGAGACCGCAGTCGATGCATGTGACCGTATTGCGTGTGATATGGACCGGATCAGGCCACACCTTTTTCATCCGCGTAACCTCGAGAATGTATCCGCCGGCGGTGATTACCAGGAGCGGGTATACATATGATATATCAAGACCCACCAGTATCAGTATCACATAGAGTGCCATCACGCCCAGGAACCACCATGAGAACTTGAAGATGGCTGAGAGGGCTCCCAGGGGGCAGAGATAGCGGCACCAGAAGAGCCTGAAGAAGAGTGAGCCAAGCACCAGTGCACCAATAGCAAGGAGGGCCCACAGCAGCGTAACATCGCTGTCAAATCCTGATACAGCGGCATAATAGGGGTCGAACTTCTTGCAGAACAGCTCGCTCGATTTAAGGGTAAAATAGAATGTTATGAAGAGGAGTGCGTACTTGAGAAGACGAAGAGTGTAATCTACAAACCCTTTCGGGGTGATCCTGACCTTAAGTTTGTCACCCAGTTTCCCAAGCCATTCGCTGATTGTCCCCAGAGGACAGATGTAGCCACAGAAGAGCCTTGAAAACAGGACAATGCCTATGAACAGTGCCACACCCATCATGATCTGGGTACTGGTCATGGAGCAGGAGAGGGAGTCCATTGTCATATAGCTCCCCAGGGCCTGGATGCCTCCGAAGGGGCAGTAGGCTTCAAAATCGGGGGCATACGCCTTGTCAAAGAGAAGGCGAAAGCCCATAAATACAAGAATGCCAATTATTGCAAATTGATACAGGAGCTTATACCAGTTTTGTTTTTTCATTGCGGAGGCTTTAGGGTAGCGCCAAATATATCAATTTAGCCGAAAGAGGCAAATGACTAAACGCAGTAACGACGCCCCGCCAGGAGCGTCGTTACTATTTCATTATGACATGGCTCCGGAGTCTACCCCGGACACCACTTTTGCCATTGGCTTCTTTGTGCTGCGTGGGCGTAGTACCACCCGGATCTGGCTCTGCCGGCATCTTCACCTGTGAGTGTAACTGCCTGAACCATCGTTCCGTTTACCCGGGCTTCACACTGCCTGTTCCACGGCCCAGACGAATGCCCTGATGCCCACCTCGGTGTTTATGGCATCAATGCGTTTCACAGCCTCAAGCAGCAGGGGCACCTTCTCTTCGTCAACAAAGGTGAGGGTGACGCCGTTGATCTCGGGCCAGGTATGCGTCCCCAGATGGGGCACACCGGTGAATGAGCCCACACCTTCCACATTGTCCCACTGGGTGTAGCCCCTGATGCCCAGCTGCTCAAGAGTGTACTCTATCTTCTCAGTCAGGGCGAGGTTATATATTATCATTACTGCCTTCATGCTTCCGGATTTTGATGGTTAGCCTTTATGTCATCCAGGAACTTCATATCCCTGAATGCCATCTTGTGTTTCTTGTCACGCTCGCCGTGACGGGCTATCAGCACGTAACCCACGGGTACCAGCACCATGGTGACGATGGTGGAGAATACCAGTCCGCCAATGACAGCTATACCCATGGGCTGCCAGAGCTCTGACCCTTCTCCCGGGTTCAGTGCCAGAGGCATCATTGCCAGGATGGTGGTGAGCGAGGTCATCAGCACAGGCCTCAGCCTTGAGCGGCCAGAGTCAAGCACCGCCTGGTAGAGCTCCACTCCCCTGTCGCGTGTCAGGTTGATGAAGTCGACGAGCACAATGGCGTTCTTGACCACGATACCTATAAGCATTATGGCTCCGATGCCGGCAATAAGACTGAGCTTTGTGCCGGTCAGGAAGAGCGCCATGGCTACTCCAGAGAAGGCAAACGGTATTGAGAGCATGATGATGACCGGCATCTTTAGCGACTCAAACTGTGATGCCATCACCAGGTAGACCAGTATCAGGGAGATAACCATCAGCAGACCGATATCCATGAATGATTCAGACATGTCCTCGAAGGCTCCTGATATCTCAACCATCACTCCCGAGGGGATCGTCAGGCTGTCAAGCTCCTTCTGGATGTCAGCCACGATAAGGTTCAGCGCCCTCTTGTATGGAGTCACTGAGACGGTTACTATGCGTTCCTTGCGCTTTCGCTCTATATTGGGCGGAGACCAGTATTCCCTGACCTGGGCAATCTCACCCAGCCTGATGAGTTGCCCTGAAGGAAGTGTCACTCCAATGTTCTGCACTTCGGTGATGGAGTTACGCGCCGACTCAGTATATCTTACGATGACGTCATATTCGTCGCCGTACTGGCGAAGACGGGTGGCGGTGAGGCCGTCGACGCGGTTCCTGATCATCGACGACACCTGTGCGGTGGTAAGACCATACCTCAGGAGCTTATCCTGGTCAATAATGATCTGAAGCTCCGGCTTGGACTTGTCGCGGCTGATATCCACGTTGGTTGCACCGGGGATCTTCCTGACTCTTTCTGCCAGCTGTTCAGCCAGCAGGTTTGTCTGCGTAAGGTCGAACCCGTATATCTCTATGTCAACAGTGTTGCCTCCACCCATGGCGCCCATACCACCGGCCTCGGCCAGCACCGAGAAGTTTATCACCTCTGGCATCGGGGCAATGATCCGGCGGATCTCCTCGGCCACCTCCTCAGACGACCTGTCTCTCTCCTCCACGTCAAGAAGAGCAAAGGTGTATGTTACCACATGGGTGCCGCTCTGGCTGAAGAGCGAGGTAAACCCTCCGCTGTCGTCAGTACCCGCGGACATGGAGATAAGCTTTACCTCCGGTATCCGTGCCCTGACGATTGAATCGATCCTGTCAGCAACCTTTTCTGTTTCTGTCACCCTCGTACCGGTCTGAAGCTCGACAGTAGCCGACACCCTTGACTCGTCAGCAGCAGGCATGAATTCCGTGCCGATAAACTTGAAAAGGAACATGGACCCTGCAAATACAAGAATTGCAGCAGCGATCACGAATTTTTTGTGATGCAGTACCCACGAGAGGGTATTCACGTAGAAGCCGTCAAGCCAATTCAGAAACTTGTGAATTGATCCGTCCCAGGTCCAGACAGGGGCATTCTCCCTTATCGGCCTGACACGGAGCAGCAGTGAGCTGAGAGTCGGGGTAAGGGTGATGGCAGCCAGTGTCGACATGATTATTGTGATGGAAACGATCCATCCCAGCTGTGAGAAGAGCACTCCCGTCAGTCCCTTGACGAAGGTGAGCGGCAGGAACACTGCCACAACTGTAAGTGTGGTTACTATGACTGCCAGCCAGACCTCGTTGGTGGCATATATGGCTGCCTCACGCGGACGGCTGCCACGCTCAATATGCTTCGTGATGTTCTCGAGCACCACTATCGCGTCGTCAACCACCATACCTATTGCTATTGAGAGTGACGAGAGGGATATGATATTGATGGAGCTTCCCGTCAGGAAGATATAGATGAAGGCTACGAGAAGCGATATGGGGATCGTCAGGATGATGATCAGTGTTGCGCGCCACCTGCCGAGGAAGAAGAGTACCACGAGCACCACGAAGAGTGCTGCATACATCAGCGTCTCCGTCAGGTTGTTGATGGATCCCTGGATAAACTCCGAGGTATCCATTATCTTTTCAATGCGGATATCCGGGGGGAGGTCCTTCTGAAGCTTGTTTATCTCCCTGTCCACCTCGCGACATATCTGGACACTGTTGGCTCCTGACATCTTCTGCACGAACAGGGTCATTCCCTGCTTGCCGTCGATCTTCGAAACCAGCTTTGTCTCACGGATGGTATCGTTTACCGAGGCAACATCCCTGAGGTAGACGTTGTTGCCGTTATAGTTACCGACGATCACGTTTGAGATAAGGTCGCTCTCCGCGAACTCGCCCTGGATCCTGATCGGGTAGTCCATTTTGCCCATCTCGAGGTATCCGGCAGGCATGTTCAGGTTCTCTGCCCGGAGCACATTGCCTATCTGTTCTATTGTGAGGTTGTAGGCCTCCATCCGCCGCGGATCGACCTCCACATAGATCTCCCTGCCGGGCACGCCTGAGAGGCCGACGTTACCGACTCCGTCGATGCGGTTCAGAGGGTTGACCAGTTTCTCGTCAAGTATCTTCTCAAGTCCCCGGTAGCTCTCCTGCGCGGTGATAGCGTAAAAGATGATGGGCATCATGCTGGAGTTGAACTTGAAGATGGTAGGGTCTTCAGCGTCTTCGGGAAGGAAGCTCTGGATGAAGGCCATGGCGCTTCTCACATCGTTGGATGCCTCATCAAGGTTTGTCTCGTATTCGAATTCCATGAAAATTACCGAGACGTTGTCACTTGAGGTGGATGTCATCTCCTTCAGTCCGGAGACGGAGTTGAGGGCGTCCTCTATCGGACGTGTTATGTTTGTTTCAATATCCGCCGCACTGGCTCCGGGGTATGTGGTGTAAACCGACAGGAAGGGGAGCTCGATCTCCGGGTAGAGGTCGATTGGCAGCTGCGTCAGGGAATAAAGCCCCATGACCATCGTGATGATAAAGATCAGGATAGTGGTTACGGGCTTTTTTACTGCACTGGCATATATACTCATTTTCTGATAGTGTCTCTTGTGATTATCATTCGGTTATTTCCACCGCCTGGCCGTTCCTGAGGCGTGCCTGGCCGTCGATGATAAGGCTGGCACCCTCCTTAAGGTCGCCGTCAGCGATCTCGAAGCGGTCGTCGAACCTCTGTCCCAGGATGACGGGTTTCCTCATGGCGACGCCATTCTCCACCACAAAGATGAATCTCTCATTGGTGCCCTCCTGCATCATGACGGCACTGGCCGGGAGCACAATGGCCTCTTCACGGCCCATGTCAATGAAGGCTCTCGCGAACATCCCGGGGCGAAGTTGCTCGCCGCCGTTGCTGATGCGCACCTCGGCACGGAAGGAACGCGACATGGCATCAATGGTCGGATGGACCCTGAAGATTGTACCTTCGAAATTTTTATCAGGATAGACATCAGCCTCCACCTTCACTTTCATTCCATTCCTGATGAGGGGGAAATACTGTTCGGAAATACTTACAATTATCTTCACCGGGTTGATCTGCATCAGGGTGACCACAGCGGCCTTGCCTGACATGCCCGGAGCACCCGAATAGAGTTCGCCATCTTCCAGGTATTTGCCGGTTATAAGGCCGCTGAAGGGCGCCTCAAGGAGAGTGTTCTCCTCCATGAACTCTACATTGGCCTTCATCACCTCGTACTGCGCCCTGGTCTGATCATAGGTCTGCTCTTTTACGCTTCCCACCTTCAGGAGCGTGTCGAGGCGCGCCAGGTCCTTCTCGAGGTTGGCGAGCTGTATCTTGTTGGCATAATACTGCGTGCGGTCCATCAGGAAGAGCTGCTGTCCCTTCTGTACCCTGTCGCCTACTTCAACGTATATCTTGTCTACCCGGCCGGGTGTCGAGGGTGCCAGGTTGACCTCCTCATAGGCCTGGATAGTGCCGGTGTAATCAATAGTGCGGGCTATGGTTGTCTTTGCGACAGGCATGACCCTGACCGGTATTGCTGCTGCCACGCTGTCTGCTTCTGCCTGGCCGGCGGCAGGCTGGCCCTGCCGGTTGCACGATGCCATGATCATGGCACCGGCAAGGATTATTGGAATAATGTTTCGGTTCATTGTATGATGATTATTGTGTTAGTTACTCGCTATAGGTTATTTATCAGTTTGTTGAAAGCCACCCTGGTCTGCAGGAGGTTCATAAGAGCAGTGAGATAGTTGTTCTGCGCTGTCAGGTAGTTGTTGTTGGCCTGGGTAAGGTCAAGGCTCGAGGCCATACCCTGGTTGTATTTGTTCTCGAAGCTCTTGAGAACACGTGATGCAATCTCTGTGTTCTCCTTTTGCAGCCTGTACTGCTCCCAGGCGCTCTGCAGGTTGAAACGAAGCTCCTTCTCCTGCATCAGCAGCTGGTCGGTAACCATCGCCCTGGTGTTGTGGGCCTTCTCGAGGTTGATCTTCGCTCTGCTGATTTTTGCATATCGCTCACCGCTGTCAAAGATGGGAACTGAGAGCTGGAAACCGAGGACCGAGTTGGGAAACCACTGAAGATCATTGAGCTTGTCACCCTGGCCACCCTTGTTATAGTATATCGATCCGGCCAGTGAGGGCAACACAGCAGCTTTTGCGCCGGAGAGCGAGAGTTCGGACATCCTGACCTGACCCTCAATGAGCTTATAGTCGATGTTATTCTCGATTGAGAATTCCTGCCCAAGCAACTGCTCGACATTTATCTCTTCAACGATGCTGTCCAGTGTCTCGGTGAGGTTCACCTCCGTCTCCCTGGGGACACCCAGCATGAACCGCATGAGGTTATAGTTTACCTCCAGGGCGCGCTGCATTGATGCCTTTGTATTGACCAGGGTAGAGACGGTGGACTGCATCTGGTCCACATCGGTTGCCTCGGCCATACCCACGCTGTACATGGCTTTTGTTGAGGCCAGTATCTCGTTGAGGTTTTGAAGGTTGGCCTCAATGACCTTCAGGGTCTCCTGCGAGACCAGTATCAGGTAATAGACTGTCATGACGCTCTCACTGGTATTGGTCTCGGTCTGCTCCACCCCTTTTTCAGCAAGGTCGGTTGCCAGCTTTGCGGTTTTCATCCCGATGATCCAGGGAGCGTTGAAGATGGCCGTCGAGGCTGTCACCCCGAATGAGGCGTTAAACTGCGACCCGAAGGTGACCGGCACCTTCACTCCGGGCTGACCGATAATCTCTCCGGGAAGGAGCGTGGTCATCAGCTTCAGGTTGTCATTGAGGCCTACACTGCCGCTGACAGAGGGCAGCCCCGCCGAGACAGCCTCCAGGTAACTTTTATCAGATGCCAGCAGGTCATACCGTGCCGACACCACACTGCGGTTATGGTCAAGGGCATACTCCACCGCCTGACCTACTGTAAGCGAGAGGGATGCCGGAACTTCCTGGGCCTTTATGCTGACGGCACCGGCAAGTATAATCAGGCAAACAGTTGCGATTGATTTTCTTTTCATGTAACTCTGATTGATTTATTCTGTTGTTATATTAATATTGTGTGTTCCATTGAATCAATAAGTGCAACGCCTTTTTCGGTTGAGATGCCGCGCATGAAGCTGACCATGACATTCCTCATTATATCCCTTCGCTCAAACATATCCGAAGGGAAGAGCTCCTCGTCACCGGCCATCGAGGCTACTCCCCTGAAGGCCCTGCTAAGAATCTCAGCGTTTATGGACTCCCTGAATATGCCCTGCCTGATACCCGTCTCAAGGATTCTTACCCCGGCTTCATGATCAGGATGCCCACATTTTTCCTTCAGTCGCTTCAGTACCTGGCTGTGATATTTCTTCAGGTCGGAATCGATGAGGGGATTCATTGTTGCTGCATGATCCCTGCCCATGCGTATGATGGTAAAAACAGCCGAAACAACATCCGGTGAGCTCTCAAGGATATTCTCAATCCTCTCCCTCTGCTTCAATATCATTGAGTCAAGCACGGCATAAAGTAACGTATCCTTGTCAACAAACCGCTCATAGATGGTCCTCTTTGACATACCCAGATGGCTGGCTATCATATCCATAGTCACAGCCCTGATGCCAAACTGACGGAACAGTTCTGCCGCACCGGCGATGATTCTTAAATCATATTCTTCTGCCTGATTCATTGACCTGTCGGAAATCGGGTGCAATAATCAGAAAACTTTTTCAGTTTTACAAGTTTTTTCTGTCAAATATTTGTTAAATACCGCCAGGTGGCGGAAAAATACCGGTGAATGGCTGGTTCAGTCCTCAGTCAGCAGTCGGCAGTCGGCAGTCGGCAGTTTCAGTCGGTAATGTGACTGCAGACTGTAGGCTGTAGACTGTGGACTGTGGACTGTAGACTGTGGACTGTAGACTGGAATGCTACCTGAAGAGATAGACCGTCCCCCGGTACTCCCTGCCCTCGTACTCCACCTCATCATAGCCTGCGGCCCTGATGACGTAGAAGTAGGCGCCGGGCTGAGCGCGGCGATCGGAGTTATTGATCCTGCCGTCCCATCCCTGCCAGTCGCGGAGATCCTCACCGTCGCCGCGGTAGTGACAGACCCTGTGGCCGCTCTTGGCGAACACCTGCATGTCGAGGAATTTCAGTGACTTCTTGTCGGGAATGAAATAGTCGTTTATACCGTCATCATTCGGGGTGAATACGTTGGGGATCTGCAGTGATGAGGGAAGGACTGTGATCTCCACGGTGGACGAGTCACTGCAGGTGAGCTCGCTCTCAATTATCAGTGTAGCCTTGTACTCCCCCGGTATATAGTAGGTGTGGGTGCCCGGGTCTGTGAGGTTTGAGACCGAGTCGTCGCCGAACTTCCAGAGATAGTTGTATCCCCTGACAGAATTGTCCGTAAAGGTGATCTCCAGGGGAGCCTCGCCCTCTGTCGGCTCAGCGGAAAAGTCAGCACTGACATGGATCGACTCATAGTCGAACGACGAGGATACCGAACATCCGAAGCTGTCGGTAACCTCGAGCATATACCTGACATCTTCCAGGGGTGGGGAGAAGGTTATTGGATCGATCTCCAGGTCAGGATACGGTATTGCCGATGAGGGTGTTGACGACCAGAGATGTCTGACGCCGTTGGGAAGGGTGCGCGATGCACCGGTGGAGGGGTCATAATAGTTGAACTGATCGACAGCTTTGGTGCCGTTGAGTGCCACATAGTCGCATGTAAAGGCCAGCAGTTCAGCCTGGGCCACAGGTCTGTCAATGCTGACCCAGGCAAAGAGCTGGGTGGAGTACCCTCCGCCGTCGCTGATACTGACCCGGTAGCCTCCTTCAGCAAGGCCTGCAGCTGTTGAGGTTGTCCCTGTCTCCGTCTTCACAGGTATGGAAAATGCTCCCCCTGCCTGATCATACCTGGTCCATACAAATGTGAAGGGGGCCGTTCCACCGGGACTGGCTGCCATGAGTGTACCTGTTGTTGCCCCGCCGGAGTCGCAGAAGATGAACACCGGGTCATGCCGTGCCGTGACCGGATAGTCGGTCATACGCACTGTCCGGCTCTCAGGGGCAGTGATCTGCGCCTGCAGTGCAAGCGGTAACATTATGATTATGAGGACCAGGTACCTTGACACTCCTTTTTAACGGATAAACGGGTGGAAATGATATGCAAACCTAATAAAAAAATGCCGTTCTTTGGGGCATTAATTTCTGCATTCTCATTGATGTTTCGCGACTACCTCAAAGAGCTTAACGAGGCACAGCAGTCGGCCGTTGTCAACACTGAAGGACCGGCGATGGTCATTGCCGGTGCCGGATCAGGCAAGACCAGGGTGCTGACCTACCGTGTGGCATACCTGATACAGAAGGGTGTACCTGCCCATAGGATCCTGGCACTGACCTTCACCAACAAGGCCGCCGGGGAGATGAAGGCGCGCATAAGCACTATCGTGGGGGCAGAGACTGCGCGGAATCTCTGGATGGGTACCTTTCACTCCATCTTCGCCCGCTTTCTGAGACATGACGGCCATTTTCTGGGCTACAAAAGCAATTTCACCATCTACGATCAGGACAATACCCGGAGTCTGATACGTACCATCATCAGGGAGATGGGTCTCGACGACTCGCTGTACAAGCCTGCCTCCGTTGCTGCCCGTATCTCCCATGCCAAGAACAACCTCATTACCGCACAGCAGTACGGCTCTATAGCACAGATCACCGAGGCCGACAAAGCCTCGAGGGTGCCTGAGGTGACCACTATCTACAGGCATTATGCCGCCAGGTGCTTTAAAGCAAATGCCATGGATTTTGATGACCTGCTGATGAACATCAACATCCTTTTCCGGGATTTCCCCGACGTCCTTGAAGAATACCGCAATCGGTTTGACTACATCCTCGTTGACGAGTACCAGGATACCAACTATGCCCAGTACATCATTGTTCACAGGCTCTCCGAGAAGCACAGGAACCTCTGTGTTGTTGGTGACGATGCGCAAAGCATCTACTCGTTCCGCGGTGCCCGCATTGAGAATATCCTCAACTTCAAAAACGATTACCCCGACTACCGTCTTTTCAAGCTCGAGCAGAACTATCGCTCGACCCGCAATATCGTTAACGCGGCCAACAGCATTATAGAGAAGAACACCGGTCAGATAAAGAAGACCATCTTCTCAAAGAACGATGAGGGTGAGAAGATCAGGGTGGTTCAGACTACCATCGACAGTGAGGAGGGCATCGTCACCGCGTCCGATATTCTTGACACCCGCATGCGTGAGCGTCTCGACTGGAAGGACTTTGCCATCCTCTACCGCACCAACGCACAGTCGCGCATCTTCGAGGAGATGCTGCGCAAGCGCAACATACCCTATAAGATATACGGCGGTAAGTCGTTCTATGAGCGAAAGGAGATACGCGACCTGATAGCCTACCTGCGGGTGATTGTCAATCCTGACGACGAGGAGGCGCTCAGGCGAATCATCAACTACCCGAAGAGGGGCATAGGCGACACCACGGTGCAGAAGCTCATGGAGCTGGCGCGAAGTATAGACCGCAGCATCTGGGAGATCATCTCCTCGCCTGAGTTGAGCGCGAATTACCTCACTCCTGCCCTGCGGTCAAAGGTAAACCTCTTCACCGGCCTGATGCTGCCCTTCATGTCGGAAGCCGTGACAGCCACAGCCTGGGATGTGGCAAGCAGGATGGCATCGGCCAGCGGCATCATCAAAGAGCTGAAGCAGGGGCAGGTGCCTGAGGAGATTGACAGGCTTGAGAACCTGCAGGAGCTGCTCAACGGCATCAAGGAGTTTACCGAGGCGGCACTCACCAACGGTGATCCTGCCGATATAGGATCATGGCTGCAGTCGGTATCACTGCTTACCGACCAGGACCTGGAGAAGCCGGAAGACAGGAACAAGGTTACGCTGATGACCATCCACTCAGCTAAAGGACTGGAATTCAAGTATGTATATATAGTAGGGCTGGAGGAGAACCTCTTCCCTTCGAATATGAATCTTTACAACCCGCGTGAGCTTGAGGAGGAGCGCAGGCTCTTCTATGTGGCCCTGACCAGGGCCTGCCGGCGGGTCACCCTGAGCTATGCCCTGAACAGGTACAGGTGGGGATCGCTGGAGAGCAGCACCCCGAGCCGCTTTATCGGCGAGATCGAGAGTGAATACCTGTGGTATCCCCAGACGGGAGGTCTGCCCTTTGGCCGGCGTACACCCTCTGACAGCCGTTCGTTCGATGACGGCAGGGATATATTTGCTCCGACGACCACCACCAGGAAGATAATCAGGCTCAGGGATGCCACTGGCGGGGATGAAGGCGCGGCATCAGGTGGTGTGGCCGGGGGTGTTACCGGTAATAATGCCGGCGGAGTTACAGGAGGTAAGGCCGGAGGTGCTGCGGACAGGGCATCCGGAAGAGCCTCTGGAGGCGCCTCCGGCAGCCGGGAGGAAGCCACTGGCGACAGTCGCGGCAGTGCATCTGCCACTGCCCGTGGCGGTGGACCCGGTAACACTCGCGGCGGCACGTCCGGCACTGCCCGTGGCGGTGGACACGGTAACACTCGCGGCGGCACGTCCGGCACTGCCCATGGTGGTGGACCCGGTAACGCAGATGGCAGTACTGTCAGCGGGCAGAGAACAGCTGACAGTTATGCCGGGCTGGCACCGGGCGACAGGGTCAGACATGAGCGTTTCGGGGAGGGTAAGGTGCTCTCCGTTGACGGAGCGCCGCCCAACACCACAGCTGTAATTGAGTTTGCTGTTGCCGGCACCAGGAAGCTGCTGCTGCGCTTTGCCAAGCTGATGAGGATATGACCTTGAAGGACGGGATAAACAGGTAGCCCTGCCGGATCTAAAAATCTTTTATCTCAATGATTTCGGTACGCACTAGCCCCAACCGGTCATTCACGGCAGGACCGCAGTAATAAGTCCCTGATTTCTGTGATTAATCAAGCCATCAATCGCACCTGATGATCCTGCAGTTCCCTGCTACCTCTTCTTCTGCGCCCACTTACCCATCTCCATCTGCATCAGCGATACACCTTTGAGAGATATTGAGTGTGAAGCATTCATGTCAACTTTGGTCACTTCCGATTTTGTGGTCAGGGTGCCCTTTTCATATGTCTCCGAGGCCATCATAGCTCCGTTCACCGGCAGCTTATCGTATCCTTTGGGCATACCCTGCTGGCTTTCAAACAACCTGTAATCACCCGGCATCTGCAGATCTTCGGTGACCCATATCCGGGTCATCATCTTTCCGTCCTCTTCTGTCACCTCATACTCATCACATCTGTAGCCGCAGATTGTTTTGCTGCCCCCTGTCTTTTTTATTTCTACCCCGGTGTCATCATAGTCTGCCTCCTCTGTCCCGGCTGCAAGGGAATCGGGTATAGGCATGATGATTCCGGGAGTTCCTGATTCCATCTCTGCCACGGTGATCATAACACGGTTTCTGGCATCGACAATGGCAATAGCTTTTACAGACTGGCCATCCTCATCCGTCATAGTCTGGCTCTCCATACCCAGGTTGCCCATTTCGGCATTGAACCACATCTCAATATCCATCGTTCCCTCGGGCTTGCCCTTGTCGAACATCTCCGTCCTCATCCGGATCATCCCCCTGAAGTCATAGTTTTCATCATAGCTGGCCGTGACTTTGCCGATACCCAGATTCGACAGGTCAAAGGATCTTTCCTCCCTCGCTTCGGCTGCCTGCTCCTCATTCTGACCTTCTTCGGCGGCTTCGTTTCCGAGGGCCTTGCTCACTTTCTCTTCAAGTTTCTTCTTCAGTTTGCTCCCAAGCTGAGCCTCTGCATTGACGGGCAGCAGAAAAGCTGCTACCAGAAAAAGAATGAACCCTTTTGTTTTCATGATCAATTATTTTATTTCAATTGTAAATTTAATGAAAATTGGTGCTTCAGGCGCATTTGCGGGTTAAAAAGGCCGACAGCCATCCATGGCAACCTTTATGGCATGCCTGGTGGCGAAACAGGAACATGCAGAATACTAAAGCTTTATCCAAAGGAGGTGAAGCATGATATATCATTTTCTTGCCGGGATTGGCTGGTCCTGTCTATATCCCGGCACCCTGCTGAAGAGATATGTGTGTATCATTCACTGCAGGTGGAGAGAAGATATCCCTGACTTCATTCTGCATTGAATGAAATATCATATATATTTACTTGCAGTTATGAACTCTGTGCAGTGTCATGCAACAGAACCGGCATCTGGTTTTTCATCAGCAAAGCGGTTCCGGATCTCACTGTTATTGATAACTGTAACGTTATCTCTTGCAGCCCAGGGAACTTTCCGTTTCAGCGGCCAGCTTTCATCATGGGCCGCTGGCACTACAGGCGGAGAGCTGCCACTGTGGGGTGGCGCGCGGTATATACCCCAATTCAATCCCGGCTATGATATGGACGGCAGCAAGCTTGATGCTGAGCTCTCGGCCAACATCTACGGCAGCCTGGGCTTCCGTCCGTTCGATACTTCCACCACGGCCGGTGACATGAAACCATACCGGTTATGGATGAGATATTCTACGAACCAGCTCGAGGTACGAGTGGGGCTTCAGAAGCTCAGCTTCGGCTCGGGCATGATGCTCAGGCCACTCATGTGGTTTGACAGGCTCGATGCTCGCGACCCCCTCAAGTTGACAGAGGGTGTCTGGGGCATCATGACCCGCTATTTCTTCCTGAACAACACAAACATATGGTTCTGGGCACTGTATGGAAATCATGAGCCGAGAGGCTGGGAAGCTGTGCCGGGAAACAAAAAGATACCTGAATTAGGAGGCAGGGTTCAGTTTCCGGTACCATCGGGTGAGTTTGCAGTCACCTATAATCACCGTATTGCTGACAGTCGTGATATGGCCGGTATGTTCACACCATATGATAAGATCCCTGAAGATAAGGTCGGGTTCGATGCAAAATGGGACCTGAAAACCGGGTTATGGATCGAGGGATCATTTACACATAAGGGAAGGGATCTGGGGGTCCTCACTAACCAGTTAGTACTCAGTGCAGGTGTTGATTACACCTTCGGAGTCGGCAATGGCCTCTATGCAGCTTTCGAACAGCTGGTGATCAGCCAGGATGCAGAACCCTTCGCCTTTACAGATCCCGGGGCTTTCTCAGGCTTGTCAGTTAGTTACCCGGTGGGTCTGTTTGACAAATTCAGCATGATAATCTACTGTAACTGGTCTGAAGGTAACCTGTACAATTTTCTGCAGTGGCAGAAGCAGTTTAACAAGACAGCACTGTACCTCATGGCTTACTGGAACCCGGAGAGCCTTGCCCTTCCGGCTCAGACCGAAGCCTCGGGCATTTTTGCCGGCAGGGGCATACAGTTCATGTTCGTTTACAATCATTAATAACATGTAATAGATGGAAGATTCAATCATTATTTCAATTGACGGACTCGTAAAAAAGTTCCCGATGGGAAAGAGTGACTTCACTGCCCTGAAGGGTATTGATCTCAGTCTCTCACAGGGAGAGTTTGCAGGGCTTGTAGGGCCCAGCGGTTCAGG
>CALMRD010000200.1 GCA_937871625.1 uncultured Bacteroidales bacterium
CTGAATGTGCTGCAGCCCGGTGAGGTGGCAGCCACTGCCGGCACATCAGGGGTAATATATGGTGTGACCGACAGGACTCATTTTGATCCTTTGTCACGTATCAACACTTTTCTGCATGTAAACCACAATGAACGTCAGAATCGCCTTGGCGTGCTGCTCTGTATCAACGGCACGGGAATACTCAACTCCTGGCTGAAGAAAAATACCGGGGCGGGCCTCACCTACCAGGGGATGAATGATCTTGCGGTTGCCGTGGAGCCGGGAAGTGACGGCCTGGTGATACTGCCGTTCGGCAACGGAGCCGAGCGGATGCTTCGTAACAGCTACATCGGCGCATCGATGCACGGCCTCGACTTCAACATTCACGGGCAGGGGCACCTCTACCGTGCCGCGCAGGAGGCAATAGCCTATTCTTTCCGATACGGGCTCGAGATCATGAAGGAGACCGGCATAAACCCGTCGGTCATCAGGGCAGGAGAATCTAACATGTTCCTGAGCAGTGTCTTCAGAAATGTGCTCTCCAGCCTGACATCCACAGTAATCACACTCTACAACACTGACGGCTCTGTCGGCGCTGCCCGAGGTGCAGGTATAGGCTGCGGTTACTACAGGACGGAACGGGATGCCTTCGGCGGACTGGAGGTGACCGGCACAAGCGAACCCGACAGCGAGCTGTCGGCAATTTATGATGCTAAATACATGGAATGGATCGATATACTTGAAGATCAGTTATACGATATAAACTGAATTATTATGGCAATAAAAATTACAGGTGAGACCTTCCCGGGGATAGGGAAGATAAAGTACGAGGGCAGAGACTCGAAAAACCCCCTGGCATTCAAATGGTATGACCCAGAGGCCAAAGTCGGAAGCAGAAAGATGAAGGACCATCTGCGTTTTGCCATCGCCTACTGGCATTCATTCTGCGGCGACGGTACGGATACCTTCGGGTCGAAGACAAGAGACTTCCCCTATGACGGACTGGAGGGCGATGACCGCATCAGGGTCAAGCTCGATATGGCATTTGAGTTCTTCGAGAAGATAGGCGCTCCCTACTATTGCTTTCATGATACCGACCTTGTCGGTGACGGTTCTGTCTTCGAGATAGAGAAGCGTCTTGAGAAGTGGGTGCCGGTGATAAAGGCAAGACAGAAGGAGACAGGCATGAAGCTTCTCTGGGGCACGGCAAACCTGTTCAGCAACCCCCGTTATATGAACGGTGCTGCCACAAATCCTGATTTTGCCGTTGTCACCAACGCTGCCGTGCAGCTGAAAAATGCCATTGACGCCACCATAGCCCTCGGTGGACAGGGATATGTCTTCTGGGGCGGCCGTGAAGGCTATCTCTCACTGCACAATACTGACATGAAGAGAGAGCTTGACCATCTGGCCATGATGCTCACCCTGGCGCGGGACTACGGCCGAAAGAGGGGCTTCAGGGGAACCTTTTACATTGAGCCCAAGCCCATGGAGCCCACGAAGCACCAGTATGACTATGATGCTGCCACCGTAATAGGCTTCCTGCGCCACTACGGGCTCGACAAGGATTTCAAGCTTAATGTGGAGGTCAACCATGCCACTCTCGCTGGCCACTCATTTCAGCATGACCTGCAGACGGCAGCCGACGCTGACATGCTTGGCAGCATTGATGCCAACAGGGGCGATTACCAGAACGGATGGGATACCGACGAGTTTCCGACAAACATCAACGAGATCACCGAGGCCATGCTCGTAATACTGCAGGCCGGAGGCTTCAAAACGGGGGGCATAAATTTTGACGCACACGTGAGGCGCAACTCCACCGACGCTGAAGACCTCTTCATAGCCCACATCAACGGTATGGATACCTTTGCCAGGGGTTTGGTCATAGCTGACCGGATAGTGAAGGATTCCGACTATCTCAGGCTGCGCAGGGCCAGGTATACCTCGTTTGACACTGGCAACGGCGCGTTGTATGAGAAGGGTAAGCTAACACTTGAGGATCTGCGTGAGCTGGCACAGAAAACCGGTGAGCCGAAGAAGATCAGCGGCAGGCAGGAGCTTTATGAGCAGCTGATAAATATGTATATCATCTGATCTTTCCATGGCTCTATTCACTCCGCTGCGCCGGTGGCAGCCTGCCTTCAGGCCTTTCGCGAAGCTGTCTGCCGGAGGGCGCCTGCTTGCTCTTATTGAGAGGGCAGTCAAGGGACCGCTCTTCGGGTGCCGTATGTGCGGCAACTGTCTTCTGCAGGAGACCGCCTTCATCTGCCACATGGCGTGCCCCAAGGGAATAAGAAACGGCCCCTGCGGCGGGGTGACCAACGGCTACTGTTATGTTGACCCCACACGCAGGTGTGCCTGGTACCTGATATATGAACGGTCGGAGAGGATGCATCGCGAGAAAAAGCTGCTTGAAGTGCTCCCTCCGGTTGACTGGGACAGGGCCGGTGGTGAGACGTGGGCTGAGGTCATCCGCAAGATAAGGGAGGTGGGCCCTGGAAACATATTTCTTCCGTCAAAGAGGAGGGGCATGAGCATGGGGGCCGTGCTGGAGGAGAAGGTCTTCAGACCCATACGGCAGCCTCATTGGTGGCAGGGGGATTCGGAATACCATCCTCCGGCCGTTGACGGGCCTCAGTCTGAGCTGGAGAAAGAGCTGCGCAGCGGCAGGTTTGTCATTACCACAGAGGTGATGCCCCCGCTGAGCGCTGCCACTGACAGGCTCACAGAGAAGATAAACCTGGTAAAGCCGTATGTCACAGCCATAAACTTCACTGATGGTTCGTCGGCAGTGCCCAGGATGTCGAGTGCTGCATGTTCCGCAGTAGCCGTATCACTGGGTGCAGATCCGGTAATGCAGATATCGGCCCGCGACAACAACCGCAACAGCCTGCAGTCACAGGCCATAGGCGCCAACGCCCTGGGAGTGCATAATATCCTCTGTCTCTCAGGCGACAGTCCCCGTGTGGGACCAACGCCCAGAGGCAATCTCAACATTATAGATATCGACTCGGTGCAGATGCTGTGGATACTCAGACGCATGCGCGATGAGGGGACATATCTCGACGGACGTGAGATCAGGAACAGACCCCGCCTCTTCCTTGGAGCCGCTGCAGCTCCGCTGCTTCAGAAGCCGGAGCTGCAGGTGCTGAGGGACATGAAGAAGGTTAACGCGGGGGCGCAGTTTCTGCAGACCAACCTTGTCTTTGACCCTGACAGCCTCGATCCGTGGCTGGAAATCCTCGGGCAGGAGGGACTGCCTGACAGGGCCTTCGTGCTGATAGGCGTCAGCCCCCTGAAGTCACTCAAGCTGGCACACTATCTTAACGACAACATCCCGGGTGTGACGATCCCTGACAGGATCATGAAGAGACTTGCCGACGCCGGTGACGACTTTGCCGAAGAGAGCATCAGGATAACCGTTGAAAACATACGGCGTCTGAAAGAAAAGAGAGGAGTGCACGGGGTCCATATCATGCCCCTGGGCTGGGAGACAGCCGTGCCTCAGATAATAGAGCAGACACTGGCCTGAGCAGACCAGTATCCAAGATTATGAAGCAGGAGGACTGATCAAACGAGTACCTCTGATAATAGAGCAGACTGTCTGGTAAGGCCTATGCCTCAGACGACAGAGCAGGCACTATCCTAATAGAACTTGTACCGCAGATCCTCAACTTCCTTCTTGTCGCGGAAGGCCTGGAAGGCCTCGTAGGAGGCACGCATCCGGTAGCCGGAGCTCAGACGCTCACGTACCATCCCACTCTCTTCGATAACTGAAGGAACGGTGTTGTTGACCGTGAACATGTAGACGCCGTTGTTGCCTTCCACAGGCCTGGAGAGAACACCTGCCTCAGAAGCTGAGGCGGCGGCTATCAGACCGGGTTCGATGCCGGCACCGGGAATGGAATATGACCTGAAATTGATGCCGCTGGCATCCTGAAGGACAGTGTTGTAATGCGATGCAATCTCATCAAGGCTCTTTCCTTCAGCGACAAGACGGCTCAGCTCCTCAGAGATAATCTCAGCTTTTTTCTGTTTCGCCAGGATAAAGCGTATGTCTGAGGTTACATCTTCAACCGGGGCAGGACCCTTCTCCTGAACCCTGGTGCAGTAGGCAACAACATACATGTCGGGAAGCTCAAAGACCGCCTGGCTGCTGTTGTCAAGCACGATTTCGCCCTCCTTGCTGTTCTGGAAGAGAGCCATCACCAGACCCCTGGCCTGTGTCAGCCCGGGAAGCTCTTTCTGGTCAGGGGTGACATTCATGGCAAGCTTCTTGTCGAGGTTGCCCTCAGCAACAGCCTTGTTGAACTTCTCATAGGTGTCATTGGTGCCGGCGAATTTAGAGGCTTCAGCATAGATGCTCTGTGTGGTGGCGTTGCTGGGGACCACCGTGCGGTCGACAACGCCTATGTCATATTTCCTCACACTGCGGCTCTGGTCGATGATCTTGATGATATGAAGTCCGTAGGTGGTCTCAACAGTCACCAGGTCACCCTTCTTTCCACTGAAGCAGGCATTGTTGAAAGGTGTGATCATCATCCCTTCACTGAACCATCCGAGGTCACCGCCAACCTGTGCCGATCCCTGATCGTCAGAGGTGCTCATGGCCAGAATGCTGAAGTCTACACCTCCCCTGACGAGCCTGATGAGACTGTCAGCTTCAGCCTTGGCCTGAGCCATGCTTCTGGAGGCATTGGGTGCAAGAAGTATATGGGCCGCCCTTACAGAATCGGGACGGTCGGCGATGTCGACAATGCGTGCCAGCCTGTAGGCACCCTCTTCAAACCAGGGTCCTATAACAGCTGATCTGTCACCACTGCGTGCAAGCTCCCTGAGACTTTCGGGCAGATCCTCCATGGTGCGGTAAAAACTGTTATGACGGGTGTCGGCAGTGAGATTGATATACTGTACCAGCTCTGTGGCAGCGGCAAAATTATCCTTCTCCTCCGTGGCCCATCTCTCGGCCTCCTGCATGTCAGACTCCGAAGGGGCTATCTCAAAGACCATGTACTCCATATCCCTCTGGGCCGTGCGCATGTAATTATCCTTATGATTGTTGTAATACTCCCTGATCTCGTCAGATGTGACCTTGACGGCGCTGTCGGGAACGGTGGCATAGTTCCTTGCCATGAAGCTGAAGCTTACGGTGTTGCCCGTGAGTGATGCTTCGTACTCCGACTGTTGTCCGGTGACGTAGAGTCCCTGTGAGATAAGATTTACCAGCTTGCTGTTAAGCCTGTCGTTGATGATCTGATCTTCAAAGAAGAGCCAGTAGTTCTTTGTGGCTTCATCAGTCTCGGTAGCCTTGAGGAAGTTCACAAGAAACGATGAGTTGAAGGCACCCGTTTCAGGATCGGTAAAGAGCTGCCGCACGATTGGATGTGGGTCATCGCCGAAGACCAGCATCTCCACTTCATCAGGACTGACTCCGAGGCCGGTCTTCCTGTATGTGTCGTTCATGAGCCTCTCCGAGAGCAACTGCTGCCAGACCTGCTCACGCAGACTCTGCATCATCTCCTCGTTCATGTCACCGGAGCCGGACATTTTATATATATTGACAAGATCCTGTACCCTCATCTCAAAATCCTGGTAGGAGACTGTTTCTCCGTCAATGCTGGCAAGTTCGTAATACTTTTCTGCCCTGCGGCGCTGGGTATTGTTGTTGCCAAAGAAATCACTTACAACGAAAAGCAGGAGGGACACCCCGATTACAATAGCCACAAGGGGTCCGGCCTTCTCTCTTAAATCCTGAAGTATTGCCATCTGAAAACTAATTAATTGAATGAATATGCCTGATTAAAAATACAGGCGACAAATATAACAAAATTCACCAAAACAATAGGAGGGGCAGAGTTCTCATTTTCACACCCTTCAAAATATGATAATTCTCATCTTTGAAAGATATCATACAGTAAGATAATATCTTGTAACTTTAAAAAAACCATACTATGTCAAGAAACCTGAGAGGGCTCTCCGCCAGAAAAGGGTTGTCGGGGGGGCTCTATGAGGAGATCAGCAGTTCAGCGTGTGAGATGCATGATACCATCGCGGACAACTTTTTGACTGGCCGGTCAGCCGTGCTGGGGGTCAGTTCGTTCTATGATTTTTTAGGTAGTGATCATCCGGGCAGGAAGGTGTTTGTCTGTGACGGCACCGCCTGCCTCGTCTCCGGGGGGCATGAGAAGGTCAGGCAGAAGCTTTCTGTCAAGTATGCAGAGAATGAGATTGGCAGGATGACCTGCCTGGGTCACTGCCATTCAAATGATGCTTTCATGGTCAATGGAGATATCCGTATTGTGGGAGACGGGCAACCTGAGGAGTCACTCAGGGTGGCAACGAATGCGGAAAAGCCTGCACTGTTGCCTGAGGAGGGTGAGACAGGAGCTTACTGGGATCTGGCACGGAAATATCTTTCCGACACCGCTGCTGCTCTTTCTGAACTTGAACGTTCAGGGCTGCGGGGAAGGGGTGGTGCAGGATTTCCCTTCCATATCAAGGTGAGATCATCGCGTGATGCCGTCGCCGACCGGAAATATGTTGTATGCAATGCAGATGAGGGTGACCCGGGAGCCTTCTCCGATAAGTGGCTTCTTGAGGAACGGCCTCACTCCGTGCTCTTCGGGATGCTGATGACGGGTCTCATCACCGGTGCTGACACCGGAGTGGTGTACATAAGAGGTGAATACCCAGTGGCGGTGCGCGCGGTACGTGAGGCTGTCGCCCTGCTTGAGGCGGAGGGGATAACCGCCGGGGGCACCGGTGTTTCACTTTTTCCCTTCCGGTTCCACGTGACAGAAGGGTCAGGCGCCTACATATGCGGAGAGGAGACCTCGCTGCTCAACTCCCTCGAGGGACTCCGTCCCGAGGTGCGGACAAGACCTCCCTTCCCTGCTGTATACGGACTCTTCGGCAAGCCAACGGTGCTGAGCAACGTGGAGACCTTTGCCAATGTTCACTATATCCTCCGTGAGGGGGGCTCCGCATATGCGTCCCTCGGCACGGAGAAGTCGCCGGGCACCAAGCTCGTCTCCCTTGACGGTGCATTCAACAGCCCGGGACTGCTGGAAGTGCGGATGGGGACGCCTATGAGAACCGTAATTGAGGATATGGGAGGAGGCATGCGATATCCTGTCAAGGCATACCAGATAGGCGGACCGTTGGGAGGACTGGTGCCGGCATCGCGCATAGACGACCTTACACTCGACTTTGAGTCATTCAGCAGGGAAGGGTTCCTGCTGGGTCATGCAGGTGTCGTCTCGATACCCTCCGGCTTCCCGATGATAAAACTGCTGGAGCACCTCTTTGAGTTTACAAGAAAGGAGTCGTGCGGCAAGTGCTTTCCCTGCAGGCTGGGGTCGGTGCGGGGAGAGGAGCTGCTCGCCGGTGCTGCAGCGAAGAAGGGCAGGATTGACAGGCAGCTCTTTGACGATCTCCTGGAGACCATGCAGGTGGGATCACTGTGCGCCCTGGGCGGGGGACTCCCCCTGCCGGTGAAAAACGCCCTTCAATATTTCAGCGATGAGCTGAATGAGTATTTCATATCAAAATGAGCAGAGTGATGGAAAACACGGCATACATTGACAACGTACCCTACCGGGTAATACCCGGAGAGACGATACTGGAGTTCGTCAGAAGGAACAGGGACCGCCAACTGATACCCACACTCTGCCAGGCAGACAATCTTGAGAACTATGGCTCATGCCGTATCTGCTCGGTGGAGGTGGCGCTGAAGGAGGACGGCCCGGCGAAAGTCATGGCTTCATGTCATACGCCCGTGGCAGCAGGATACTATATATACCCTTCCTCGGAGCGTATAAAGAGACTGAGGAAGAATATCCTGGAACTGGTACTCTCTGAATACCCTCCTGAGAGAGAAAGAGCGGAGGCGGGGAAGATTCCCACGGAGTTTCAGAGAGTCGTAGCTGATGCCGGTTATCCCGAGGTGCGGTATCCCCGGTCAGTGAAGGCATTTGAGAAGGACAGAAGCCATCCCTATATATGGGCGGATCTTACGGAATGCATCAAATGCTATCGATGCGTGAGGGCCTGTGATGAGTTGCAGGCCGAGCACGTGCTGGCTATCCGCGGCCGCGGTGACGGGAGCCGCATAATAATGGGGTACGACCAGAATTTCATTGATTCGCCGTGTGTCTCATGCGGGGCGTGTGTTCAGACATGCCCCACAAATGCACTGTCAGACAGGTATGCAACCAAAACGGTGAAAGCCGACAGGATTGTACGGACCACCTGCACATACTGCGGTGTGGGATGTGCCCTGGAGGTAAAAGTCAAAGAGGGAACGGTGAGGGGCATACAGGCACCGGTTGATGGTGCCACCAACAGGGGGCATACCTGCCTCAAGGGCAGATTTGCCTTTGAGTTTTACAATCACCCCGACAGGCTGCGTTCACCACTGGTAAGGAAGAATGGCACTCTCGCGGAGGTGTCGTGGGAAGAGGCCTATGATTATACCGCCCGCAGGTTCAGGGAGATAAGGATAAAACATGGACCTGATGCCCTGGCAGGCATCTCTTCTGCCCGCTGTACCAATGAAGAGAACTACCTGATGCAGAAGTTCTTCAGGATTGTCATCGGCACCAACAACATAGATGGCTGTGCACGGGTATGCCATGCGCCCACAGCCATGGGCATGCAGTGGGCCTACGGCACGGGGGCCGCTACCAACTCGATAGATGAACTCTACAAGACCGGATGTATACTCCTGATAGGAGCCAATCCGTCAGCAGCCCATCCCGTAACAGGTGCACGCATAAAGGCGGTGGTGGAGTCGGGGACGCCCCTGATAGTAATCGACCCCCTGAAGATTGAACTGGCACGACTTGCGAAATATCACCTTCAGATCAACCCCGGAACAAACGTGGCAGTGCTCAACATGTTTGCACACTATCTGCTTACCGAGGGACTGACCGACATGGACTTTATAAGCAGAAGGAGTGAGGGATGGGAGGAGTTCCGAGGCTATCTGATGGCAATGGATCTCGATGAGATGGAGAGAGTTTGCGGAGTGGATCGGGAGCTGGTCAGGGCTGCGGCGACAGAGTACGGCAGGGCTGCCGTGGCCATGGAGTTTCACGGACTGGGGGTTACGGAGCACTGGCAGGCTACCAAGGCTATAACCCTCATTTCCAATATCGCGATGATGACCGGCAACATCGGCAAAGAGGGGGCAGGTGTCAACCCGCTGAGGGGTCAGAATAATGTACAGGGAGCTGCCGACATGGGGGTACAGCCGCATCAGGGTGCAGGCTATCTCGATGTAACCAATCCGGCAAACATTGCACTCTATAATGAATACTACGGTGCTGAACATCCTTCCAAACCCGGGTACCGGATTCCGGAGATGTTCGCCGCCGCAGGACGGGGTGACCTCAGGGCACTGTGGATCATGGGCGAGGATATACTGCAGACAGATCCCAACACCTGCCATGTCAGGAGCTCGCTGCAGGGACTGGATTTCCTGGTGGTGCAGGAGTTGTTCATGACCGAGACGGCACGCATGGCTGATGTGATATTCCCTGCCTCCTCCTTCTTCGAAAAGGAGGGGACCTTCACAAACGGGGAGAGAAGGATACAGAAGGTGCAGAAGGTGGTTGAACCTCTTGAGGGGACAAAACCCGACGGCCAGATAGTGGTTGACATGATGAACCACATGGGTTATCCGCAGGAGGGATACACGGCCGATGTGATACTCAGGGAGATCGCAGGCATAGTACCCTTCTTCAGGGGTGTGAAGTGGGATGAGCTGGGGAACAACGGCAAGCAATGGCCTGTGAAGGAGGACGGCACGGACACGCAGATACTTCATACCGAGACCTTCAAGCGCGGCAAGGGCAGGTTTCACTCATGGGACTATGACATATCACCGGAGCTTGACGAGCATGCCGGGCGCTTTCCTTTCATACTTACCACAGGTCGTTTGCTTGAGCATTACAACAGCGGCACCATGACCCGTCGCACCCCTAACAGGGAGATTGTCACCGAAGACCTGCTCTATGTTCATCCCAATGATGCGAAAGCAAAAGGATTGGCCAGCGGCGACTATGCCAGGATATTCTCGGCACGCGGTGTGACAACCATGAAGGTGAAGGTGACCGACGTGGTCAAGCCGGGAGTGGTATACACAACATTCCATTTCCCCGAGGCCGCCATCAACTTCCTCACCAGCGGCATTGGTGATGAGTTCACCCTCACTCCCGAATACAAGATCGTGGCTGTCGATTTTGAAAAGTCACTCTACGGGATCTTTACCCGTGCAGAATGCCTTTCCGATATTAAAAAAGAGTAAAAAAATGAATATACCCCCAAAAAAGAAGGGGTTGTCAATAAAAAACATATAAATAATCAAAAAATACCCCTGAAAATAGGGGGCATATTCTAAAATGATCTATTTTTGACAAAAAACAGATCATGGCAGAATTACGTTTCAGTGCATTGAAGGAGTTGTTCAACAGGGAGCCTGTTGATGTTGATGTCCCGGCTGAGCCGGTCTCATCCTATTTTTCTCACAACGTTTTTGACAAGCAGAAGATGGAGCGCTTCCTGAGCCGTGAAGCCTACCGTGCAGTGATGACGGCCATTGACGAAGGGACACCCATCAACAGGCAGATAGCCGACCAGGTGGCCACAGGAATGCAGGCATGGGCCATGGAACATGGTGTGACGCACTTCACCCACTGGTTCCATCCTCTCACCGACACCACCGCAGAGAAGCATGATGCCTTTGTGGGCAGGGGCGAGCTGGGCTCCATCATTGAGATCTTCTCGGGTGAGGTGTTGGTGCAGCAGGAGCCTGACGCATCAAGCTTCCCCAGCGGCGGCATAAGGAACACCTTCGAGGCCAGGGGCTACACCGCATGGGATGTCTCGTCGCCGGCATTCATAGTGGGCAATACCCTCTGTATTCCTACTGTCTTTGTATCATATACGGGTGAGGCCCTTGACTATAAGACCCCTCTGCTGCGGTCGCTGGCAGTACTGGACAGGGCCGCCGTGGAGGTATGCCACCTGTTCGACAAGGATGTCAAAAAGGTGATCGCCACCCTGGGCTGGGAACAGGAGTACTTTCTTATAGATGAAGCACTGTACTATGCGCGTCCCGACCTCATGCTGGCTGACCGCACCCTGATGGGTCACCCCTCATCAAAGGACCAGCAGCTTTCCGACCACTATTTCGGAGCCATACCCGACAGGGTCAAGGCTTTCATGAAGGAGTTCGAATATGAAGCCTACAAGCTGGGCATACCGGTAAAAACACGTCATAATGAGGTAGCTCCCAACCAGTTTGAGTGTGCTCCCGTATTCGAGGAGGCCAACCTGGCTGTTGACCATAACCAGCTGATAATGGATGTAATGCGAAGGGTGGCCAGGAAGCATAAGTTCAGGGTCCTCTTCCATGAAAAACCCTTTGCCGAGGTGAACGGCTCCGGCAAGCACAGTAACTGGTCGATGATGACCGACACCGGCGTAAATCTGCTTTCGCCGGGGAAGAACCCGAAGACGAACATGCAGTTCCTTACCTTCCTCGTCAATGTCGTCAAGGCTGTCAACGACAACGAGGGTCTCATCCGTGCCAGCGTCACCAACGAGAACAACTCCTACAGGCTGGGAGGCCATGAGGCACCTCCCTCAATCATATCTGTCTTCCTGGGGAGCTACCTGTCAGATATACTTGACGGTATCGCCACCAAGGTTAAGGACAAGAAGATGACCCCGCAGGAGAAGACTGAGATCAAGCTTGGACTGGGCAAGATACCCGGTATCTTTCTTGACAACACAGACCGCAACCGCACTTCGCCCTTTGCCTTCACCGGCAACAGGTTTGAGTTCAGGGCCGTGGGCTCCTCGGCAAACTGCAGCTCGGCAATGATAGTACTCAATGCGGCCGTTGCAAGGCAGCTGAAGGCATTCGCCGATGAGGTCAACAGTATGGTTGACAGGGGGAGAAAGAGAGATGAGGCTATCTTCCAGGTGCTCAAGAAGTGCATCATCGATTCCAGGAGGATCCGCTTTGAGGGCGACGGGTATAGTGAAGAGTGGCACAGGGAAGCTCTTCGCAGGGGTCTCTCCGCCGAGCCTGGTGTTCCCAAAACCCTGAAGGCATATGTCACTCCGTCATCACGCGAGACACTCGTTGGCACCGGCGTGCTAACCGACCGTGAGCTGGAAAGCCGGGTGGAGGTAGAACTTGAAAAATTCACCAAGAAACTGCAGATCGAAGCACGTGTGCTGGGTGACCTGGCAATAAACCACATAGTACCCACGGCGGTGAATTACATGACCTCGCTGGTGGAGAATGTCAGGGGACTCCGCGAGATATTTGACGACAACGAGTACATAAGACTGGCCGGTGCCCGTAAAGAGCTCATAATCAACATTTCAGACCATATAACCATGATCAAGAGGATGGTGGCAGAGATGATCGAAGAGAGGAGAAAGGCAAATGTGATTACCGATCTTTACAGCAGGGCAACAGCCTATGAGAGCAAGGTAAAGCCCTACCTTGATGAGATAAGGATCCACATCGACAAGCTTGAGCTGGTGGTTGACAACGAGCTGTGGCCTCTGCCCAAGTACCGGGAGCTGCTTTTTACCAGGTAGGATACCTAAACATCGGTTACATTCGTTATTTTTGCAGGATAACGAATGCATTCCTTATGGATAAGATTATTTTCCGGCTTATTGTGCTTCTTCTGCTGTTGCCCGCGGGACTGAGTGCACAGAAGCAGAAGACGGAACGCGCATATGCCGCCTTTGAGGCGGGGAGCTATTTTGAGGCCATTGATTTCTTCAAGGATGTCTATTCAAAGACACGCGAGAAACAGCTTAAGGCTGAGATGGTCTTCATGGTATCAGAGTGCTACCGTCTGATAAACGATCCTAAAAACGCCGAACTGTGGTATAAGAGATCCGTCAGATCACCTTTCCCGAAACCGGAGGCGCAATACCGTCTGGCAGAGGTCACCAAGAAGCTGGGGAGGTATCCGCAGGCGATCGAGGAGTTTCGAAAATACCGTCAGCTGGTGCCCGGTGACCCCCGGACTGAGCAGCAGATCAGGGCTTGTGAGCTGGCGATGGAGTGGCAGGACTCCCCCGAATCATATATTGTCGAGGAGCTGAAGGATGCAAACTCAAGGGACTCCGACTTCGGACCGGCATTTGCCCGTGATGATTACGGGCTGCTGTGGTTCACATCATCGCGTGACGATGCCCGCGGCAACAAGGAGCACGGGGCCACAGGACAGAGCTTCACGGATATTTTCGAGACCCGGCTCGACAAAAAGGGCAAATGGAGTACTCCTGTGCCTGTCGATTTCATGAACAGTGAGTTCGAAGATGGCACACCCTCATTCTCGTCTGACTATACCGAGGTATGGTTCACCCGCTGTGAGGCAGGCAAACGTGAGAAAAAGGGATGCGTGATCATGTATTCGACACGCGAGGGGACCCGCTGGGCCGACCCCGTGAAGCAGGAGATACTGGCAGACTCACTTGTAGCTGCCCATCCGGCCATATCGCCTGACGGGCAGACACTCTATTTTGTGTCTGACATACCCGGTGGAATGGGGGGAAAGGACATCTACCGCGTTACACGCACCTCCCCCGGCAGCCCCTGGTCAAAACCGGAGAACCTGGGTGCCGACATCAACACCCGGGGTGATGAACTCTTCCCCTTCATGCGCGAAAACGGCTGGCTCTACTTTGCATCTGACGGTCACATAGGTATGGGAGGCCTCGATATCTTCCGTGCCGTACCCCAGGGAGGCGACGGATGGATGGTGGAGAACATGCGTTCACCACTGAACACCTACGCCGATGACTTCGGGATCACTTTTGAGAAAGAGGCCGAGAAGGGTGTCTTCAGCTCCTCACGCAAGGGAAGGGCGGTGGATGACCTCTATACTTTTGTCATGCCTCCCCTGGTCTTCAGCATCACGGGACTGGTCAAGGACGAGAAGACAGGGCAGCCTGTCGATGGTGCCACAGTACAGCTTATTGCCAGCGACGGCGCCAACATGCAGACCGAAACAGGTGCTGCCGGTGATTTCAAATTCTCCCTCAGACCGGAGGTCGATTATATCTTCCTGGCTTCAAAGCAGGGATTCCTTAACGGCAAGGAGAAGGAGACAACCAGGGGTCAGGACAAGAGCCGCGATTTCATGGCCACCATACTCCTTACACCCATTGACAAGCCCATCGAGCTTCCCAATATCTTCTACGACTTCGGCAAGTGGGACCTGCGGCCTGAATCGATGGTCTCACTTGACAAGCTTGTGGAGACCCTCAATGACAACCCGAATGTGACTATCGAGCTCATGTCCCATACCGACTCACGCGATACCGAGGAGTATAATATGGATCTGTCGCAGAAGAGGGCGCAGTCGGTGGTCGATTACCTCATTGCCAGGGGCATAGCTGCCGACAGGCTGACAGCAAGAGGCTACGGCGAGACCAGTCCCAAGGTGGTCGATGCCGTAATACTCGGCGACTCACCCTTCCTGCGTGAAGGGGCGATCCTTACCGAGCAGTATATCAACTCCCTCGCAAGTGAAGAGCAGAAGGAGATAGCTCACCAGATCAACCGCCGGACCGAATTCAGGGTGCTGAGAACCGATTATGAGCCCGTTGATTAGAAGGAGGCCCGGGCAGGAGTCATGACTGACAGGTCGCGATACGCAAAGAGAGGAGTATCTTCGGGTAAGGAGGAGGTTCACGCTGCCATCAGCAGGAGTGACAGAGGACTCTTTCCGAAGGCGTTCTGCAAGATCATCCCGGACATGCTGGGCAACGACCCGGACTGGTGCAACATAATGCATGCTGACGGTGCCGGAACCAAGTCGTCACTGGCCTATGTCTACTGGAAGGAGACGGGCGACCTCACGGTGTGGAAGGGGATAGCGCAGGATGCAGTTGTTATGAACCTTGATGACCTTCTCTGTGTCGGTGTCACTGATAATATCCTCCTCTCCTCTACAATAGGAAGAAACAGGAACCTCATTCCCGGAGAGGTGATCAGGGCCCTTATTGAGGGCACGGAGGAGTTCCTTGAACAGATGCGTTCCGGTGGTATCGGGATATGGTCAACAGGCGGTGAGACGGCCGACGTGGGAGACCTGGTAAGAACTGTCATTGTCGATTCCACCGTCACTGCCCGCATGCCCCGCGCCGATGTCATTGACAACGGAAACATCCGCAGCGGCGATGTGATCGTGGGGCTTGCCTCCTTCGGACAGACTACATACGAGACAGCTTATAACGGCGGCATGGGCAGCAACGGGCTCACCTCCGCCCGGCATGACGTTTTCGGCAGATACCTCGCGGATCTCTATCCCGAGAGCTACGACGGCAATCTGCCTGCTGACATGGTCTATGCAGGCCGGCACAGGCTCACCGATCCGGCAGAGGTGCCAGGCCTCGATGCAGGCAGGCTTGTGCTCTCGCCCACACGTACATATGCCCCGGTGATCAGAGAGGTGCTCGGGGCAATGCGCCCTGCCATCCACGGCATGATACACTGCTCCGGCGGCGGGCAGACCAAGATCCTTCATTTTATTGACAGCATGCATGTTGTCAAGGACAATCTGTTTCCCCTGCCGCCACTGTTCAGGATGATACAGGAGAGCTCCGCCACGCCATGGGATGAGATGTATCGTGTTTTCAACATGGGACACCGGATGGAGCTATACGTTGATGAGGCTGATGCCGCGGCAGTAATTGAGATCGCTGCCGGATTCAACCTGGAGGGACGGATTATCGGACGGTGCGAAGCCTCACCGTCA
>CALMRD010000201.1 GCA_937871625.1 uncultured Bacteroidales bacterium
GTTTCCGTTTCAGTTTCCGTTGCGCCGGATTACGCATCCGGGGCCGGAAGACCTTCAGTTACCTTCCTGCAATACTAAACCGGATTTCATTGGCTACTCTCAGACTCATGAGACATGCTGGAGCCACTCATCATCTGCCGTAATCACTTCCCCCGCCATACCAGCGTCTGTTCGGGGGTATTCAATCGTACGGCATTGAAGATCATTGTGTTATTCTAGCTGCCGCTGATATATCCTGACATAATCTACGTCATGGTACTGGGGAAAAACCGTTGTTGAGTCAGGATCTCCCGGCCATCTGCCTCCGACAGCCGTGTTCAGTATCAGATAATGAGGCGTATGCGGAATGCCGTTCACGGTGGAGTGAATTAGCTGGTCATCAATATACCACCTGATTGAGTCAGGCTCCCATTCAAGGGAGTAAACATGGAAGCCGGCAGAATAATCCGTGGAGCTGCGCCAGGTGCCTGAACTAGTCTTCTTCTGACCGTCAAAAGTGCAATAGTGAAGCGTACCGTAAAGCACACCGGTCTCATGCCCCAGGAACTCCATGATGTCAATCTCGCTGTACCATGGTCGTTCCTCAGGTATCATCGTTTCCTTACCATTGGCTACCGCCTCGGCCATGATATATTCCATCTGCCAGTTGCGGTTCTGCGGATAGAGCCAGTGAGCGGGCCACATCCCCTGGCCCCCGGGGAGCTTTGCGCGAATCTCGAACCGGCCGTAAACAGGGGCACACTTGCCCCTGGTATCCAGCCTGCCGCTGGTGTATTCCTGTGAGCCGTAATTTCTCCTGCTGCTTCGGATACGCAGAAGTCCGTCCTCGATATATACCTCTTCCGGGATGTAATACTGCAGCTCATTGTGCTTGCTGGTCTCCCTCATGAGTACATTCCACTTTGTTGTGTCAAGTATGTTATTGCTGAACTCGTCATACCATACCAGCTTCCATCCTCTGTTATCTTCACCTTGTGAGAATGAGAGAGACAGGGGGAGGGAGACCATCATGATCATCATCAGTGCAGAAATGTTTCGCTTTTTCATGTTTGCAACAGTCGTTGGTTGAATTATATATGAAAATCGGCTATCCCTGCCTCATCGAAACTGCAGTTGAGCCATTCACCGCTGATCTCAGCCCGGCACTTCCTGTAAAATGCTATGGCAGGCTCATTCCAGTCAAGCACCTGCCACCTCACCCGCTTGCACTTCTCAGCCCTGGCCACTTCAAACACCTTGTTCAGCAACGCAGTTCCGATCTTCTGCTGCCTGAGCGACCTCTTAACATAGATATCGTCGAGATAGATCGACTTGCCAACCCATGTGTAATAGGCGAGAAAAAAGAGAGCCATGCCGACAATCTCTCCTGTTTCGGTCTCGGCGACAAAGCATCTGAAGAGATCCTGCTCCTGTTTCATCTGCTCCACGCTGTTGGTTACTTTCTCCGGAGCTCTCTCAAACTCGGCAAGCTCCTTTATCAGTGACAGTACGGCAGGGAAATCATTCTCTGTGGCAGGCCTGATAATTATCTCCATTGGTATTCATTTTTATTTCAAATGTTCATTGCTTCTATGCAGCTTCACACTTATGGTTCCGTTGCCCCCGGAGGTGCAGTTGCCTATATGGGCCGCCGATAGCAGTCCGGCCTCCCTTAACTCGGCCAGAAGCCCCTCCGTCTCTGCGGCTGGCACCGTTACCATCAATCCGCCTGAAGTCTGCGCATCACAGAGAATG
>CALMRD010000202.1 GCA_937871625.1 uncultured Bacteroidales bacterium
TGAGGCTGCTCTCTTCCGGACCTCGCACTGGAATCAACGAGATCAACCTTCCTCCCATGCAACCCGGATCCTCAATAATGCCCGGCAAGGTCAATCCAGTCATCCCCGAGGTGGTCAACCAGATAGCTTTCAAGGTGATCGGTAATGATCTGACAGTCACCCTGGCCGCCGAGGCGGGGCAGCTGGAGCTGAATGTCTTTGAACCTGTGATGGTGCAGAGTATCTTTGAGTCTATCGAGATACTGAGCAACGGCATGACCACCCTCAAAAACCGTTGCATTGAAGGCATAACAGCCAATGAGGAACGTTGCAGAACCATGGTTTATAACAGCATTGGACTGATCACGGCGCTGGTTCCCTTCATAGGCTATGATGCATCAAACAAACTTGCCACCGAAGCCCTGACCAGTGACAGAAGCGTGTACGACCTGGTGCTCGAAAAGGGGCTGCTGACAAGGGCGCAGGTCGATCAGATACTGGCACCGGAAAATATGATCAAGCCGCGAAAGATGAAACTTGACAGCTGAGTCTACGGTGACGCCAGATCAGCTGTTGACCTGACGGGCGATAAGGCTCACCAGCTCATTGAGCTTTTCGTCCCGGTTTTTGTACCCAACATCCACTACCACCGGACTGTCTATCTCAAATCTGGATATTACACTGTCAACAAGGCTGTTACGAACGGCAATGATAATAACCGGCAGAGCTGCCTGCAGCAGTTCAGTGATCCTGGAGCTCCATCCCTGGCCCCTGAGTTCCAGCGGGCCCGCCTCATCAATAATGACCACGACGCTATTCCTGTTACCCGCGGGATCAAGAGCGTCAACTCCTGCCCGGTACCCCTCGTCAATCATGGAGAATCGGTCCACGCCAACGGTAACGGGACCTGTAAGCCTGAGGAATGGTTTCCGTGCACCGGTTGAGATGTCGTATATGTCATAACCGCTGGTGGTTTTCCCTTCTACAACACGCAGGGCAAGGATGCCTCCCACAGCCACCCCCCTGTTCTGAAGTATATCTTTCAGCTCACTCAGGAAGGCGGTCTTGCCCTCAGAGATGGCTCCGGTGACTATAACCACTCTTTTCTTTATCTCTCCGCCGGTCCTTACCTCTGCAAGCCGCTTCTCAACACGTGATATCATACGGTTAAGAATAGAGACAGGGTTCTTCACCGCACTCCTGAGATCAGGCATATCAGCTATCATCGCCGGCAGGCTGGCAGCTGCCAGCTCGAGGGCCACGGGCAGCTGCCTGAAATGGCTGCGGCTGAAGAGGCTTCGTATCCTCGGGTTGTAAAGTTCAGTGCCCAGGGCCGAGAAACCGACGATGATTATCACCGCGCGGAAATTCATCTGTATGCCGATCAGTATCGCCTCCGTCACATTGCTTTCACCGGGCTGGAGAGCACTGAAGGCAAGGGCTGAAAGCATGGTGATGATCACAAAGGTGACCCAGAATCCCGGTTTCGACAGCTGTCTCATGGCCCGCGTATAACGCAGGGCAAGCACCGTAATGACAGGCACCACGGCGATGATCCACCATACCCATCTCGTGATGCTGACAATAACCAGCAGACCTGCGATCAGGAGGATATCTGCTGCCAGCCACGCCAGGGAGTAGTTGAATGACCGCTCTTCCTTTTTATGTGATGGATCCATGACGGCAGGCCCGGCATCAACCTCTGCCGGCGGCATGGATACCAGCCTCCGTCCGGTGATGATACCCACCACTGCAGTGAAAGCCCCGAAGAGAGCATATACTGACAGCAACAGCAGCAGCGGCACCCAAAAGGCATCGAACTGAAGGTTCAGCTGCCGTGATGCATAGTCGGTTATGCTTGCATAGATGTCAACCAGCTTGCCGCCGTAAAAGATGATCATGTTGAATACCTTCTGGAACAGGTTCCACGACATGGCCAGCATTGAGCCGATGATAAATCCGAGATAGGTCCTGCCAAACAGCCTTACCGATGCCTCAAGGAAGAGTGACTCCATGATAATTGCTATCATCGGCCCGAAGATGATGGCGCTGGGAGACATCGTCTTCATCAGGGCACATATCACTCCTGCTCTCCAGAACAGACCCCGATCCCGCCACTTGTAACTCACTGAGATCAGTATCACCAGCGCTATGGCAGTGAGAAGATTGCCGCTGAAAGGGACACGCAGGTTATGCAGGAAACTGCCGAGCACGATCTCGGCAGCAGCCCATATCGTACCAATGATGGATGCCTTGATCCATTTTTCGCTGATAGGGGTCCCTGTCTTGCTCAAAATAGTAGATGATGTTCTGTTCTATTTCTCCGGTTCCCAGTTGTAATCCACGTACTTCCAGGTGAAGTCTTCCTTGCCGAAGGTCAGCCAGAGGAACCCCTCCTCACAGGTGAGGTACGGCCCGCGCCACCAGGCGGCACTTACAGCTCCTCCCGTGATATAATGGACTCCCTCATAGAATATATCTTCAAGTATATGCAGATGGCCCTGAAGCACCACCTTCAGATTGTAGTCCCGGAACAGATCCAGGACAGGACTCGAATTATAGACCACCAGAGATGAATCATTAGGTACGGTTGATCCTCCATATCTCTGAGTCATAACTGAAATGAAAGGAATATGTGTGCTTATGACTATGGGGGTCTCCGGGTCTGTGTTTTCAAGTTCCTTTGAAATCCATTCAATCTGCAGAGAGTCAACCAGCCCGACGTATCTGTTCCTGTGCGTATCCTCAACAGAGTTGAGGATCATGAACTTCCAGCCTTTGTGCATGAAGGAGTAATATAGGGGGCCTATTCTCTTCTCATACATCTTCTCCCCGTACTCCGGATGTGCAGGATCGGCTCCGCTGCGGCTGTAAATTCCGTATATCTCATGATTGCCCATAGTGTTCCAGACCGGTGCTTCAGCCTTCTTGATGGTCTCCTGGTACAGTATATAGAGTGAGTCGGCACGGCCGTATGTCTGTCCCAGGGCATCCATTATCAGGTCACCTCCTGTTAATATGAAGTCAGGCTTCAGGCTGTTGACGGTGTCAAGTGCCTTTGTGAAACCGGCAACGGCGTTTCGTTCCGGCTGCAGGTGAATGTCTGTCATGAAAACCACGCTGAAGCTGTCTCTGTCATTATTCCGTTTATTGCAACCCGTTACTGAAAGAAGTGCCAGTAATGCTATCAGTGCAGGGGTGATGCAGTTGCAAGGAGTTTTTTTCATGATTATCATTTTTGACAGTTAAAATCTTAGAACGGATCACACTCGCGGTAGGCTTCAATCACCCTTTTTGCACCGTGCGGACCTTTCAGGCTGCGGCCATGCTCCATACAGATCACTCCCCGGTAGTCTTTCTCAAGCAGATGTTTAAAAATATTCCTGTAGTTGATCTCCCCGGTGGTGGGCTCATTACGCCCTGGATTGTCCCCGACGTGGAAGGCGGCTATCTCCTCCCAGCAGGCATCAATGTTGGGTATAAGGTTGCCCTCTGTAATCTGCTGATGATAGAGATCATTAACGATCTTAACGGCAGGACTGTTGACAGCCCTGCACACCTGGTATGCCTGCGGCATCTGGGTGAGCCACAGGCCCGGGTGATCACGGAGGGTGTTCAGCGGCTCAATGACCAGGGTCATCCCTTCCGGCTCGGTGAGCATGGCACAGTACCTGAGGTTCTCAATGACATTTGCCCGCTGAATGTCAGGGTGCAACCTCTCATCATACCTCCCGGGAACCACAAGTGCCATCTTGAAGCCCGTCCTCTTGGCCACATCAATACCCTCCTCCATCTTCATTGTGAGGAAGTCACGTACCTCCCTGTGCGGCAGGACGAACGAGCTCTTTGAGAAGTCGGCATACAGCACCCACGGACCCATCATCAGGCCCATACGCTGGATGGCAGTGGCAATACGATCCTGCTCTGCCACGGGACGCCCGGGCAAACCGTTGTCGAAGACAGCCCTGAAGCCCTTGTCCTGTATGAACTTGAGGTTGTCAACCGGATCATCGCTGCCGCACAGCTCACGGAACATGCCCATCGAAGGTGCGTAGGCCAGCCTGAAAGGCCTGTCAGCATCAGCGACCATGGCTGAACGGCTCCTGCCCCTGAGCAGGGCCGGCGCGGTAAATAGTGCCGCCCCGGTGGCGGCAGCACCCCTGATGAAACTGCGTCTTGATCTCTCTTCCATAATAAATGAACTAGTTTATGACTGCCTGGAGGGTGTATCCTTATAACTGAGGGCGCATCCTTAAAATGTACTCCCGCTGTTTTTCGGAATATTTATTCACCCGGCACCGGGACACTCTTGATTACATCAACCGGACCCATCTCATATACTTTGGGCCCCAGCTTCAGATCGGAGTTCATCATCTCATCCCAGGTAACCTTCTTCCCGGTATAGGCCGAAACACGGCCCATAATTCCTGCCATGGTCGAGACGGCAACGAACTCGGCCTCATTGAGTGGCTTGCCTGTGCGTATGGCAGTGACAAAATCGATGTGCTCCTGGTCATACGGGCTCCTTATAAGCTGGTCTGTCATCTGACCCTGCTCGTCAAGTTTATAGCTGTCGTACTTCCAGAGTTCGTTCCCGGCAAGGTCCAGGATGCTGTTCTGGCAGTTGCTGCTCCCCTCTGTGCCCTGTATCCATTCCGAGACGTTGCCTTCGCACCCGTTTATCTGGCGGCACATGCTGTGAACATGGATGCCTCCCTCATAGATGAAGTCAGTGCTGAAAAAGTCATACTGGTCTCCCGTGACACGACGGTGGCGTGCGCCGAAGCTGACTGCCGATACAGGCTTCCTGCCTGTAAACCAGTTGACGACATCAATGTTGTGAACATGCTGCTCAACGATGTGATCACCTGAGAGCCAGCACCAGTTAACCCAGTCGCGTATCATATATTCCATTTCGGTCCAGGAAGGATTGGGATCACGGTACCAGAGCTGGCCCTGGTTCCAGTAGCAGTTGGCTGCCACGATATCGCCTATCATCCCCTCCTGCACCTTGCCCCATGTGGCAACATAGTCATGCTGGTGATGACGCTGGGTGCCCGTCACAACACACAGCTCCATCCCTTTGGCCTTCTCTCCCGTGGCCATTATCTGCCTGACGCCGGCCGGATCAACTGCCACCGGCTTCTCCATGAAGACATGCTTGCCGGCAGAGACAGCAGTCTCAAAGTGGTCAGGACGGAAATGTGGTGGCGTTGCGAGAAGAATAATGTCGACACCTGAATCGATCACCTTCTGGTAGGCATCAAACCCGACAAAACAGTTCTCGTCGGCGATCTCCACCCCGTCCTGGGCCAGCCTCTCACGGCAGGAGGCAATCCTGTCAGGGAAGACATCACCAAGAGCCGTTACCGTCAGGTTGGGTCCTGCGTGGATAAAGTTGACGGCTACCCCGGTTCCCCTGCCACCGCAGCCTATCAGCCCGGCTTTGAGCAGCGGACCGTCTGGTGCTGAGTCAGGCATTACAGGAAGTATGACCTTCTTGCGCTTCTGTGAGGTGCATGAGGTGATTAGTGCCGGCACGACTATCCCTGCTGCCCCTGCAGCAGCTGCCGCACCCAGGAAATTTCTTCTGGAAAGTGATGATTTTTTCATAATGATTTAAATGTATTTCTCAAAGTTATAATAATTGTTGCCCCTACAATACCTAAATATCCACTACTGCCGACTGCTGACTGCCGACTGCTGACTGAAATCCATTACCACCCGGAACCCGACATAAAAACAGTCGGAGTACCACCATACGCTCTTCGGCATCTGCGGGTCGGTCTTCAGCCACTCTGCCGTACGTGTATAATCACGTGCGGCGCTCCTGACACCTCCAGCCCCGTCACGGTATGAGCCTCCACGTATGACATGTTCATCCGTCCCATCATAAATATCTGAACAGAACTCCGCCACATTGCCGCTCATATTCTTCACTCCCCAGGGGTTTGCCTTCACGAAAGAGGGCTCCTGTGTCTTCGACGGGCTGTTACCCTGGTACACCACATATCTGCTGATCACGGCAGTGTCAGGTTTGCCTCCGAAGATACCACGTTTTTCAAATTTTCCCGGGTCCCCCTCAAAGAAATAGGGTGTCTCCGTTCCTGCCCGGCAAGCATACTCCCACTCCGCCTCCGTGGGCAGACGATAACTCTTGCCTGTGACCAGCGATAGCCACCTGCAGTATGTATTGGCTGCATGCCAGCTCATCGAGATGGCGGGGCGCTGACCCATACCCCAGTTCTGGTCGGGCTTGCCGTATGGCGGTGTCGCCCCGGTAACGGCATCTACATCGTCACTCTTCAGCCTCGATCCTTCCGTGTCCGTGGTCCTCCCTTCCGACGCCGTCTGCCGGTAGAACGCCATGTACTCATCCCAGGTCACCTCCACCCTGGCAATGAAGAAGGAGTCGACCGCCACCTCCCTGGTTGCCTCATCTGCATCGCGCAGCGGCTCATCATCGGGACTTCCCATTGTGAATGTGCCTCCGGGAATTGCAACCATCCTGAATGTGACTCCTGATCCCGGTATCTGCTCGGTAAAGTCCTCAAAGGCTGTCACAGCCGCAGGGGAGGTGTAGAGAGTATCCTGTCCGCCCTGCGCCACGCCGAATCCTCTGTTGGTGCCGAGGAGATACCCCTCGATATAATGTCCCGAATTGAGGTGGCAGCTTATGCACTGCAACGCCTCACCCTTCTCTGTCATCTGCTTGTAATAAAGATGTGCCTCCGATCCTTCACGTGTCAGTGTGGCCGGAAACAGATTCTCATGGCATTTAACGCATGATGAATTGTATACATGCCGTGAAGCTCTCT
>CALMRD010000203.1 GCA_937871625.1 uncultured Bacteroidales bacterium
AAGAACAGAGCGGGATTCAGGTTCCTGGGGAAAAGAACAGGAATAGAATCGTATGTCAATGCGATGGATGTATGTGTTCTTTCGACTTTCACGGAGGGGTTCTCAAACGCCATCATTGAATATATGGCATTGGGAAAGCCGGTCATTGCCACATCAGGCGGCGGCACGCCAGAGCTGGTAATGGACGGCATAACCGGATTCCTTGTGCCCCCGAAGAATCCTGCCGTGATGGCTGAGCGAATGGAAAAACTGATTGACGATAAAAATTTACGCGGGGCAATGGGTGAAGCAGGAAAGGAGCTTATAAAAACACGCTTTTCAATTGATAGAATGGCAGGTAGATACCTGGATCTATATAAAGAGGTTGCACACAAGAATAGAAAATTGAGTATTGCCGGATGAAGAATAAGAGCAGAATACTGATTGTTGACTTCACAGATTATGAAGATTATCCCATTGGAGGTTATCTCACATTTGCTAAGAATATGATGGAGTCTTTTGGTTCGGAGCTTGCCCTTGCCGGTATTACTACATCAAAGAATGATCCGGTTGGAAAGTGGTTCCGTAAGAGCATTAACGGGACTGAATATGACTTCTTCGCCATGGCCAGGTATAATCGCTCCAGGACAAGGAACATAATACCTGACAGGATTGTAAACCTTATACTTGCCAATTATTTTAAGAGAAGGATTTTGACGATCGGTATTGACAATCTCTTTGTTCAGAGGCATGAGTCTCTGATCGCTTTTGCAAATGCCGGGAAAAATATCTGTTACTCATTTCCGGGACTTGAGAATCCGCTCAACATATCAAAATACAGTTATGCCGGCCCGCTGGCAAAAATGTTTGAAAGGAGGTTTTTCAAAAAGCTGGTTCATGTCAATACAATTCTTGCAAGGGGTGACGATGATGCCATTCGTGAGATGGTAGCAAGGAGTAACGGAACCATGGCTGGCCGACCTGTAATAAAATTCCCAACACGCGTCAGGACGGACATTTTCAAACCTATGGATAAACAGATCGCGAGGCAAAAGCTTAACCTTCCTCCGGGAGCTACGATTGTGCTTACGACAGGCAGGCTGGCATGGCTGAAGGGTTGGAAATTCATGATTAATTCCTTTGTAAAATTCAGTGAAAAGGTGACCGATCCGCACTTTCTGTTTGTTGGAGAAGGTGAGGATTTTGATGAAATAATGTCGTATATTTCAGAGAAGAATTTGACTGATAAAAGTTCACTTGCAGGTAAGAAGAGCAGGGAAGAGATCGCATTGTATCTGAATGCATCAGATCTCTATGTCATGGGATCGTACAAGGAGGGATGGCCCACTGCGTTGATGGAAGCTGCCGCATGTGGAGTGCCATCCTGTGTGACCGATTTCAGCGCAGCGGATGAGATCATCAGGGACGGGGTCAACGGGTATATTGTAGAAAAACATGATGAAGATATATTCACTGAGACAATGCTGAAGGCTCTTCGATTGCCAAGGCCTGTGCAAAACGATCATGTGACGCGATACTCGACATCAAACCTCAAAAGAGATCTTTTAAGTTACTGGACACTGCAATGATTGAACTGCTAAGAAAGATACGGCATTTTTACCTCAGGCACCTGAGGTGGCGGAAGTATACCTTTGGCAGAAATGTTTACATCGGCAGATCAGTATACATGTGGGCAAAACATACAATAACGACAGGAGATAATTTCTATATCGGTAAATACTCTCAGATTGAATGCGATGCGACAATTGGCAATGACGTGATGCTTGCGAATTTCGTTGCCCTGGTGGGAAGACATGATCATAACTATACGGAGATTGGCGTGCCAACCAGACTGTCAAAACCTATCAGGGACAAAGACTACAACTGGAGAGGGCTACATGAAAAAGTGGTAATAGAAGATGATGTCTGGATAGGACATGGGGCAATTGTCCTGTCAGGAACAAAAATAGGGCGCGGAAGCATTATAGCTGCCGGGTCGGTCGTCACAGCCGATGTTGAACCCTACTCGATCTATGGTGGCAATCCGGCGGTGAAAATCAAAAACAGGTTTTTAACCGAAGAGGACAAGGCAGAACATATCAGGCGTTGCGGATACTCTTACTGAAACGGGGAGCATATAATGAAACAGGCTTTTTAAGAATATATAATGTCATCATCCACTAATATTAATAATACCAGGGACGGGATATCTGAGATAAAGATCTTCAATATCAGGATCAACCCGTTAAGCAGGGCTGAGTTCCTGTCAATCATCGAATCAGAAATAAAGAACGGACTTCAGACAGCTCAGTTTGGAGTTAACTCTGCAACAATTAACGATATAGTGCGGAACGAGGATTTCAGGCATATCATCAACGGTGCAGACCTGGTGCATATAGATGGAATGTCAGTCGTATGGGCTTTGCGCTCCTTCGGTTATGACGTGCCAGAAAGGGTCGCCACACCCGACCTTGCCGATGGAGTTCTTGCACTTGCCAACAGAGAGAAGATGAGCCTGTTTCTATTTGGTGCTAAAGAATCCGTACTCTCGCTGTGCCGCTCGAACATTGAAAAGCGCTATCCTAATATCAGGATTGCAGGCAGCCGCAATGGTTACTATGAATCGGAGGAGGAACAGTCATTCTTTAATATGATCAATGAGGCCAATCCTGATATACTGTTACTTGGAATGTCGTCACCAAAGAAAGAGTTGTTTTTTGAGAGTTATAAGCACAAACTCAAGGCTCATTATATTCTTGGCGTCGGAGGTTATTTTGACATTCTGGCCGGTGTAATCAAAAGAGCTCCCCGCTGGATGCAGAATACAGGACTGGAATGGTTATTCCGTCTTTTACAGGAACCGCGGCGGCTTTGGAAGCGATATCTTATCGGTATACATCAGTTCTTCTGGCTTGTAACGAGAGAGAAGTTCAGGCGGGCAAAAGAACGAAGGAAAAACCAACATTAAGATGGTTATTGATCATATCTGTTTTGCAGTGAAAGATCTTAAGGAAGCTATCGCTTACTGGGAGGAAGTATTCGGTTACAGGCA
>CALMRD010000204.1 GCA_937871625.1 uncultured Bacteroidales bacterium
AAACCGATTTATTTTGTGAGGACCATATAGCCCCACGGCTCCATTTCCATCATGCTACCCTGTGCCACTTCGACCTCTGTCCCTGCAAACAGGTCGGTGTAGGTGCCAGAGGTTTCACCGTCTTTCAGTGCTACGGTCAGAGGGCTCTTGCTGAGGTTAAGGATGACCAGCACCTCACTCTCATCTTTCGCCCTTTTATAGGCATAAACCCTCTTCTGGTTTGTCTTCAGGGTGACGAATGTGCCGCCCTCAATGCCATGGCGCAGGGCCGGGTGGGAGGTACGCAGGTTAACCAGTTTAGTATAGAAGGGGCGCAGCTCCGAATCTTTCCACTCTATCGGGTCACGCTGGAAGAACTCGAGCCTCTTGTCGAGGTCAGCCTCCTGTCCGTTGTAGAGAAGAGGTACGCCTGGCACTGTGAAGAGGTAAGCGGCGAAGGCCTTCTGTGCATCACCAAGCTTCTCGTCTATGGTGCCGTTCCACGAGTTCTCGTCGTGGTTGGTCATGAAGCGCAGCCTGTATGACTCCGGGTCATATCGTTCCATCTCATATTTCATCATGCTGTCGAGGGCCATCGGATGACGCTCGCCGGCAGCCACGGCATTCATGAGGTGATGGTGTGCCCAGGCGTAGTTCATGTCAAAGGCGCGCTCGAGGAGGTAGGAGTGATCTTCATCCTCGGCCAGCATCAGCACAGGCTTGACGGCATTGAGCTCGGTGGTGGCCCTGTACCAGAACTCCTCGGGCACCAGACCCGGGAAGTCGCACCTGTAGCCGTCAACACCGACGTCTTCCACCCAGTATTTCATGGCACCCACCATGTAGTCCCACAGCGGCTCTGCCGTATAGTCGAACTGAATCACATCGGTCCAGTCGAAGGGTGAGATGAAATTACCCAGGGAGTCCTTTGCATACCACTCAGGAAATTCTGTTGCCAGGGGATTGTCCCAGGCGGAGTGGTTGCCCACCCAGTCGAGGATTACGTGGAAACCCATGGAGTGTGCGGTGTCAACAAGGGCTTTGAAGTCATCGATAGTACCGAACTCCGGGTTGATACCCTTGTAGTCGCTGATGGAGTAGTAGCTGCCGAGCTCGCCTTTCCTGTTCACCTCGCCTATGGGATAGATGGGCATGAACCAGAGAACGTTAACTCCCAGCTCCTTCAGCTCCGGGAGCTTCTCCTGCACGCTGGCGAAGGTTCCCTCTTCGGAGAACTGCCGGGTGTTGATCTCATACAGGACCATGTTCCGGGTCCAGTCGGCGTGAACGACAGATGTCTTCAGCGGCTCTATCACTGCAGCCGCCTTTGGCCGGCATGCTGCCGCCACGGCGGCGATACCGACAAGCAGTATTACAATCCTGAAAATGTGTTCCTTCATAACCTGGTTATTTTAGTTCTATTATCATTGCAGTTCTGGGTCCTATTTCAAAAGATGAGAGCTCTTCAACAGCCTGTCCGGTATTCACGTCAACGCCACGGGTATAGCCCTCAAGCGATTCAATGTATTTCTCCTTCCTGATTGTTTTACTCTCCTTCTCATTGGTGTTGAGGATGACCATGACGCTCTCGTCGTCATCATATCTGAAGTAGACATAGATGCCATCCTGAGGGATATAGTGTTTCATCCTGCCGGTATGTATCACCTCCTTCTTTTTCCTCCAGTTGAGGAGGTTGCGGGTAAATGTGAGGGCCTCCTGTTCAGTTGGGGTCAGGTTTTCTCCTGTAAGGACACTACTCTTATGATCCGACCATCCTCCGGGGAACTCCTGCCTGAGATGCCCGTCACCTTTGCTCTTGTCTCCTTCCATCACTATCTCGGTTCCATAGTATAGCTGAGGAATCCCCCTGGTGGTCATGATAAAGGAGAGTCCCAGCCTGTATGCCTCAAGGCTGCTTCCTGTCTGGGTATAGAAGCGAGTCATATCATGATTGTCGAGGAAGACTACGTTTCTGAACGGCTCCGGGTAGAGGAAGTCCTGTGACAGCACGTTATAAAGCTTTGACAATCCTTCGGTGGGGTTGGCCCTGACATCGAAGGCCCTGTGGGTGGCAAAGCAGAGAGGCAGATCTGTCAGAGAGGGGAGGTTCGACTGATAGCCGTCACTGTTGATCTTATTCAATGCCCAATAAGAGGCATGAGCCGGGTCATCATACCAGACTTCACCAACGATGAAGAAGCCGGGGAACTCCTCTTCCACCCGTTTTGCCCACCGGGCCATCATCCCCGGTTCGGGGTAGGGGTAGGTGTCCATCCTTATGCCGTCGAGGTCGCTGTAGGCTATCCACCACAGGCTGTTCTGGATGAGGTATGTCTCCACCAGCGGGTTGCTCTGGTTCAGGTCGGGCATGGTCACGTCAAACCATCCTTTTTCCATCAGCATGATGTCACTTTCGGCAGCATAGGGGTCCATGTATGTTGATGCCCTGTAGTTGGTGCGTGTGAATTTTTCGAACTGATGTATCCAGTCGCTCGACGGAAGGTCATTCATCCACCAGTGAAATGATCCGATGTGGTTGAAGATCATGTCCATCACCACTTTCATTCCTTTTTTGTGGGCCTCGGAGACCAGCTGTCTGAACTCATCATTGGTGCCGTAGCGCGGGTCTGAGCGGTAGAAATCGGTTGTGGAATATCCGTGGTATGAATAGCGTTCCTGGTTATTCTCAAGAAACGGGTTGAGCCAGACGCCGGTGACGCCCAGGTCATGAAGATAGTCGAGATGATCGGAGATGCCCTTAAGGTCGCCCCCATGTCTGCCGCCGGGATGGCTTCGGTTGAGCTGCTCGGTCATTCCGGGGACGTTGTCATTGGCGGGATCACCGTTGGCAAAACGGTCAGGCATGAGCAGGTAGATGACATCTGAGCTGTTAAACCCTCGTGCCGGTCCGGAAGGTCTTGCAAGGAGAGGGTAATCATGTGTCATACTCTTCTTGCCGTTGATGAAAGTGAGTCTGACGGTGCCAGGAAGGGCTTCGCTGCCGATGTCCAGATTCACAAACAGGTAGTTTGGATTAACAGTACGGACAAGGGTCTTCACCTCCACTCCCGGGTAGTCTGTCTTCACCTCCCAGGCAGCGATGCCCTTGCCGTATACCATCAGCTGCAGGGCGCCGTCATGCATGCCTGTGAACCATGACGGAGGGTCAATACGCTCTATCACCTGACCTTTTAGCTGCAGCATTGAGAGCAGCAGCAATACCGCAACGGAAACTTTCAGTTTGTTCATAATCTCTCGAATTTCTTTGCCTCCCCGGGGGCAGTCTCTGTCCGGTCGCCGTACACAGCCAGCGGGATCACAGTCTCCGACAAGTTAATAACCGTAACGGATGAGCTGTTAACCTCCACCCTGAGAGGATTGTTTCTGTACCTGATAATAAAAGAATATGAATCCCAGGCGTCAGGGATTACAGGGTTGAAGCATACCCTGTCACTGCATACCCTCATTCCTCCGAAGCCTTCAACGATGGCAAGCCATGTCCCGGCCATGCTTGTGATGTGCAGTCCGTCCTTCACCTCCCTGTTGTAGTCGTCGAGGTCGAGCCTGGCGGTACGGAGGTATAGTTTATAGGCTCTGTCGGTGTCGTGGAGCCTGGCTGCGAGTACCGAGTGGATGCTGGCCGAGAGGGATGACTCATGGACGCACCGGGGCTCGTAGAAGTCGAAGTTGCGTTTTATGGTCTCCTCATCAAATTCATCCTCGAAGAAGTATATCCCCTGGAGCACGTCGGCCTGTTTGATGAATACCGACCGCAGGATGCGGTCCCACGACCAGTGCTGGTTCAGGGGTCTCTCCGCAGGGTCAAGATCATTAACAGTCTGCTGCAACTTGTCCATGAATCCGTCCTGCTGCAGGAAGACACCCAGGTCATAGTGCACCGGGAGGTAGATGTTGTTGATGATCTCGAGCCAGAGGTTGAGTTCACACTCCGGGTCAAGACCGGTACGCGCAAGAACGGAGTTGTATTTTATGATGCTTTCGCTCCTGAGCTGTGAGAGTGAATCGACGGTATAACGAAGTGTCCACCGGGCAAGGGTATTGGTGTACCAGTTATTGTTAACGTTGTTCTCGTACTCATTGGGGCCGGTGACGCCGAGGATAACGTACTGGTTCTTCTCCTGTGACCAGTTACAACGACGGGCCCAGAACCGCGAGATCGCAATGAGTACCTCCAGGCCGTATTCAGCCAGGTAATCCTGGTCACCGGTATGCCGTATATAGTTAAAAATGGCATATGCAATGGCTCCGTTGCGGTGTATCTCCTCGAAGGTGATCTCCCACTCGTTGTGGCACTCCTCTCCGTTCATGGTTACCATAGGGTAGAGGGCGGCTCCTCCCCCGAGGCCTAGTTTCTGAGCGTTCTCTATCGCCTTCTGGAGATGTTTATACCTGTACAGCAGCAGGTTGCGTGCAACATGCGTATCTGCTGTGCTCAGGTAGAACGGGAAGACAAATGCTTCGGTATCCCAGTAGGTGCTGCCGCCGTATTTCTCGCCGGTGAATCCCTTGGGGCCGATGTTCAGGCGGGGGTCCTCACCGGTATATGTCTGGTTGAGCTGGAAGATATTGAACCTGATGCCCTGCTGGGCGGCTATGTCACCCTTTATCACTATGTCCCCGTGCTCCCATTTTTTTTGCCATGCATCTGCATGTGCCCCGAGCATTGCCGTAAACCCCTTGTCTGCGGCACCGGCAGCTGCGGCCATGGCTTTGGCTGCGAGTCCCTCGGCGGGGTGGTTGAAGGAGGAGAGGACGGCAACATATTTACATACCTCTATTGTATCACCGTCTGAATATTGTGTTGTGAAGACAGAGCTTGCCGTCATGGCGGTCTTCTCCATGACAGCTCTCTCTCCGGCCTGTATGCCGTTGACGGTGAAGCTGTTCTGCATGGCTGTTGCAACGGTGAATGCGGTCTTGCGTGTCCGGGCCGTGACCACAGCCATCATGCCTTCTGTTTCCGCCGACTCATGCTCCCAGAACTTCTCTTCATAGTTTGCATCTTCATTACGTACATCGGCATCAAGCCACGGTGTTATCGCTGCCGTCCCGCTGCCGCCGGAGAGGCGCACACTGTATTTTATTGCTGCCCGCTCGGGTTCACTCATCGAGAGAAATCGCACAGCGGTCACCTCCGCCACCCTTCCCGAGGGCATCACAGCGATAAAAGTGCGTGTCAGCACTCCCCGTCTCATGTCAAGCTCGCGGCGGAAGGATCTCACCTCGCAGGTTGCAAGGTCTAGCTCCTGGCCATCGACAGTGACTCTGATGCCCGTCCATGACGGTGCATTGGGTACCTTGGCAAAATATTCGGGATAGCCGTTTTTCCACCATCCGACCATGGTCTTGTCAGGGTAGTAGATGCCTGCCACGTAAGTTCCCTGCAGGGTATCACCGGTGTACGTCTCTTCGAAATTGGCCCTCTGTCCCATCATACCGTTACCCAGGGCAAAGATGCTCTCCGAGTCGCGACCCCTTTCAGGTTCAAATCTTGTCTCGATGATTTTCCACTCATCGGACTGAAATCGTGAATCTGTCATTTAGCTCTATAGATTTCTCAATTCTTTCAAAGTTATTTTTTTCAGGTCGGGGATGACCAGGTCGGCGTGGCCCAGCAATTCAGGGCTGCCTACACCCACGCTTTTCATGCCGCCTGCTATGGCTGCCTCAATTCCTGCCTGCGCATCTTCGAACACGATACAGCTGGAGGGAGGCAGGTTCATCTCTTCGGCGCCCCTGAGGAATACCTCCGGGTCAGGTTTGGCCTTATGAATCTTGTTGCCGTCCACGATCACGTCGAACATTTCCCGCAGCTCTATCCGGTCGAGGATGGTTCCCGCGTTCCTGCTTGCGGATCCGATTGCTGTCAGAATTCCCGCTTTTCTCAGTGATTTGAGGAGTCTGATACTTCCGGGAAGGATCTCGTCGGGAGTCATTCCCGAAATGAATTCAACATACCAACCGTTCTTGCGGGCTGCCAGCACCGCCTTCTCCTTTTCCCTTACGGTCACGCCACCTGTTCTGAGGAGTATCTCCAGTGAGGTCATGCGGCTCACCCCCTTGAGAGCCTCGTTATCTTCGACGGTGAATTCAAATCCCAGCTCCTTGGCGAGTCGTCTCCACGCCATGAAGTGGTATTTTGCTGTGTCAACTATGACACCGTCGAGATCGAATATGCATCCTCTGAGGTCCATGGTTATCTCCTGTCATCAACGTCCTTAACGAAATAAACCGACAGTGCTGCTATGACCATCGAGATGCCTCCGGTAACAAGTGCCAGCATGGTATTGCCGCTGAAGAGATGTTTCACCATGCTTCCCAGGATGCTGGCGGCGAGGATCTGGGGGATGACGATGAAGAAGTTGAATATCCCCATATATATCCCCATCTTGTTGTGGGGAAGCGATCCGGTGAGGATGGCATAGGGCATGGAGAGAATGCTGGCCCAGGCCAGGCCTATGCCGAGCATCGGGAGTATCAGCATCCCGGGGGTATGTATCATGCTTATGGAGACGAGGCTGATGCCACCAATGACCAGACAGATGGAGTGGGTGATCTTCCTGGATGTATATTTGGCCAGTACCGGCAGCAGGAATGCCACCACGGCGGCAAATCCGTTATAGACGCCGAAGAGCACCCCTACCCAGTTGGCTCCCTTGTTATATTCCAGGGAGACGGTGTCTGTGGTGCCGTATATCTGAGAGGTGACGGCTGCGGTAGTGTATATCCACAGTGAGAAGAGCGCAAACCATGTAAAGAACTGCACCACAGCCAGCTGTCCCATTGTGGCTGGCATGTGCCTGAGGTCCGTGAGTATGCTGTTGAGTCCGTTTCCTCCCTTTCCGCCTGACCTGAGCAGGCCTGCCACGATCTGCAGCAGACCGAAGAACGCCACGCCTCCGGTGACAACGTACAACTCCTTCTCCAGGTTAACTCTTGACAGGATGAACGTCAGGATGAGACCTGCTGAGAGCCAGATGATACCAGGTCGGTAGAAATTCACCTCTCCCTGCGCCATGCTTTGCGAGCCGTACCCGCCGGAAGGTGGTGAAGGCTGGTGCTCTCCCGCTGCTGAGGGACTGCGTCGATCCGCTTCCTGTGCGCCCTGCGCCCTGCCCTGCCAGCCGGAACCGCCGGATGGCGGTGAAGGCTGGTGCTCCTCCATAATTTCTCCCCGAGCGACCTTCTCTCCCTTTTCAAACTCCTCAAGATCTGCAGGGGAATATTCCTTTGTCCGGAGGATTGTCCAGAGCACTGCTGCCAGCAGCACCACGGCACCGATATAGAATGACAGTTTCAGGTTGAACGGTATCAGCTTTCCCTCGGCCGGCACCTCCGGCACGTTGAACCAGTTGGCAAGCATCCAGGGCAGGAAGCTGCCCACGACGGCACCAATGCCTATGAAGAAGCTCTGCATGGCAAAGCCGGTGGTCCGCTGTTCTGATGATAGCATGTCACCGACAAATGCGCGGAACGGTTCCATCGATATGTTTATGGATGCATCCATGATCCATAGCATGGCTGTCGCGAATATCCAGGTGGGTGAGTTGGTAATGATCGCCAGGGCCAGCGATGCGAAAACTGCCCCGGTGAGAAAATAGGGCCGCCGTCTGCCAAGCCGGTTCCAGGTGCGGTCGCTCATATGCCCTATGATCGGCTGTACCAACAGTCCCGTGACCGGCGCTGCGATCCAGAGGATCGGAATATTGTCTATGTCAGCACCGAGTGTCTGAAAGATGCGGCTCACATTGCCGTTCTGGAGGGCAAACCCGAACTGTATGCCCAGAAAGCCGAAGCTCATGTTCCATATCTGCCAGAATGAGAGCCTGGGCTTCCGCCTGAAGATCACGTTCATAATCAGTTAGCTGTTAGTTTTATTACCCGATTTCCATAACCTATTCAAAATTAGTTGAAAATCCGGTTCGACAATACCCCTGAAAAGCTATTGCAGCCCGATTTTTCGGGCGTTTGCGTTCATTATGTTATTTCAAACGTTTTCGGCCTGAAGCATATTTTTCAGGGGCGCTCTCTATTTAGATTCATTCTAAATAGCATGGAGGGGATTTGGGCTTATCGGGGTCAAATATTTACTATATTTGAGTGGCGCTCATTTAAAAATCAGTAACATGGCAGATTTCATCTATGAAAGACCCTTCCAGCATGGGGAGGATGAGACAAAATACCGTCTGCTGACTGCAGATCATGTCAGGATGACGGAGTGCTGCGGCAGGAGGATGCTGCAGGTGCAGCCGGAGGCTCTCAGGATGCTTGCGCGTCAGGCATTTGAGGATGTCAACTTTTACCTGCGCACCTCACATCTTGAGAAGCTTGCGTCCATACTTGACGATCCGGAGGCTACGGACAACGACCGGTTTGTAGCGTGGGTGATGCTGCGCAACACGGTGATCTCTGCTGAAGGTAAGCTCCCGTGGTGTCAGGATACAGGCACGGCGATCGTGATGGCATGGAAAGGTGAGGATGTGGCTACTGGTTTTGATGATGCGGAGCATTTAAGCAGGGGTATCTGGGAGACCTACGGTGAAAAGAACCTGCGTTATTCACAGATAGTGCCGGCGACTATGTTCGAAGAGAAGAACACCGGCAGCAATCTGCCGGCGCAGATAGATATTGCTGCCTGCCAGGGTGGTGAATACAAATTTCTGTTTATAGCCAAGGGTGGTGGTTCCGCCAACAAGTCTTTCCTCTATCAGCAGTCGAAGTCGTTGCTTAACGAGGCCTCTCTCAGGAAGTTCATCCGTGAGAAGATTGAGGATCTGGGCACCTCTGCCTGTCCGCCCTATCATCTTGCACTGGTCATAGGCGGCACCTCGGCAGAGATGACTCTAAAGACGGTGAAGCTGGCCTCGGCGGGTTACCTTGACGACCTCCCGGTGACGGGCAATGCTGCTGGCAGGGCTTTCCGTGACCTGGAGTGGGAGAAGAAGGTAGAACTGATATGCCAGGAGTATGGTGTAGGGGCGCAGTTCGGCGGCAAATATTTTATCCATGATGTGCGTGTAATACGCCTGCCCCGTCACGCTGCATCATGCCCGGTGGGTATAGGTGTAAGCTGCAGTGCCGACCGCAATATAAAGGGAAAGATCACTGCTGAGGGGATCTTCCTTGAGCAGCTCGAGACCAGTCCTGAGAGGTTCATGCCGGCCAGGGCTCCGGAGCTGGACAAACCGGTGGAGATAGACCTTGAGCGTCCCATGAAGGAGATTCTGGCGCAGCTGACAAAGTATCCGGTGAAGACCAGGCTCAGCCTCAACGGCACGCTGGTTGTGGCGCGCGACATGGCACATGCACGCATCAAGCAGATGATTGATGAGGGAAAACCGATGCCTGACTATTTCAGGAACCACCCGGTATACTATGCCGGTCCGGCCAAGATTCCGC